>JAYYJC010000223.1:0-5629 GCA_036146655.1 Myxococcota bacterium
GGTTGGTATTGAAACGGTGAACCTCCTTAAGAGTTGTGAACGCCCAGCTCAACATGCGTCGTGGGTGGTATACCGATAAGTTCACAAGTCCATGCCATTATGTTCAATCACAATTGAATTGTTTCCATGTGTGAATGAAAACCCCGTCGACAAAACATTAGTGAGGCAAAAACGAGACCGAATAATAATAATTCAAAACAGAGCTGTCACCACTTGCAAGCAAACCAAACAAGTTCAAATGATTATGCGATGGCTGGGCTAATTTGTAGTCACCTTAATTTAGGAACTACAAAAAGATTGAGCAGTAAAGCACAGCTAAGGCAGAACATAACTGGATCGTACAAATGGCTCTGGCGGTGTTTCGCTTTGTGTATAAAGATTCCAGTACTCATTCCTGAGAGTACCCATTATCTCATAAAGGGGATGGGTGTCGTCCGCTTGGTGGATTTCAAGTATGTTGCCTTCTAAATCTGGCATGTGTAGTCGGTGAACTCGGTTGAGTATTCCAGCAGTACCCAATGAACACACCGTAATTAATTCTTTAGATTGGGTGCGTTCCAAAAGCTCCCCGTAAGTCATGGGGCGTTCTTCAACTGTGATGCCTTTTGCCCGAGCCAGAGCTGTTACCCCTTGTATGGTCACTGACGGTAGTATAAGGGGGCCCTCTGGAATCTTAACAATGGTCCCATCACGAAAAGCAAACAGGCAACATGAAGAATCCCATTCTGTCACTTCTCGTTCACGAAGTGGAAGATGACACTGGTCGTCAAGGAAAAGTGCTGCACTCGCTTGTGGGACCAGTTTACGAGCAGATTCAACCGCTTTGACACTCATTAAATAATTGGTACCTAATTTCAGACAACCCGTCTGATTGCTCCGCACGGCACGCACCAACTGGGGCACAACAACCCCTTCAAATGGCTCACCAAGGTAACGGTCGTAGCGGCAGAGTGCAGCTCTAATGGCTGGCTTGGCAGGAAATGTAACACCAATGGACTGCTCTTCATCGAGTGTGTATGGCCTGAGATAGCCTTGTGCATGAGAATCAGCCATTTCTTTAAGGAAGGGTCGAAGTTCCTTGGAAGCGAGAAATTCAATTAGCAAGTGTTCAAGCTCTTCGTCTGTGGGCAACATCAATTGTTGGTCAGACCCCAACGAATACGCCATCCCTTTCTGGAATCGCAAGCGGTTGAGATGCCAATTGAGAAGTCTGATTTCAAGTTGACCATCAACCTCTGCCACAAAAAAACGTATCCCTTCAAAGACAAGGAATAGTCCGTAATGTATCGACCTTGTAACGGTAGGGGCAGTTGCTCGTCCCGGTAGAAGTGCACTTGATTTCTCAGAGAGTAAATATTGAAGCTGAGCCGATCCCCATTGAACACCTTCAAATTTAGCCATACCCCACATCTCCCCAGAGTTGATTGAAGATACAACATAACATGTCCAAAACCGCTGTCATCTCAACCATCTGAATTGATTTAGATCAAGTCACCACCGTTTTCGTCACTGAAATGTCATGTGCATGTATTCTACGCTGGGGTAGGTAAATTGAGATACACTAGAGGATTGTGCGATGGTAGAGGCAGAACCAGATAGGCTAAGCAAGGTGTTGCGCCGTATTGCGCAAAAAAAAGACACATGGTTCGCAATGGAAGATGCGACAAAACTCACCTATCTCGAAGGAGTTTTACGGCACGCACAAAGCCTTTCATTTGAGTCTTGGGGTCACGAGACTGCGATCCAAAATGGTCACCTAACGGAGACAACGGTTGGTAAGAAACAAGCCGGTTTTGACATGTTGAGTACCTGTAGCATTGTGCTCACGCTTATCAAAGAACACATCTGGTTTTATAAGTCTCACACCCAAATACCCAAAGAAGCGCGTCCATCTCGTAACGGACGCCATTACCACCTTGTCAGTCCCGTAAAGTTGTCAGACCAATTCCAACCTAACCGTACAGTTCGGGCCGAAGTATGGACAAACGATGGGCTTGATGAAACACCAAAATCACCCGGATTTTGTTTGGTTCTGGGTGCTGGCAACCAACCATTTTTGTCATTTGCGGACATGATGCACCAATTGTTTGTTCAACGGCACTGTTGTATTTTAAAACATCACCCACTGCGCAGTTATTGTGACAGCTACTTTGCACATCTCTTCCAAGACCTCATACGGGATGGTTTTGTCGAATGTGTTGAAGCCAATCTTGAACACACTGAAATCATCATTAATCATTCATCCATCACACATGTTCACATGACAGGTGGCACGTCAACACACGATGCCATTGTTTGGGGAGAAGACCCCAATCAGCAAGAAGCCAACAAGCTTAGTCATACACCAATCTTAAAGAAACCAATGACATCTGAACTGGGTTGCGTAACCCCATGGCTCATCTGTTCTGGTGCTCAATGGAGTGAAAAAGAACTTTGGCATCATGCCGGTCAACTCGCCATTGCCTTCACGCACAATGATTCATTTAATTGCTTGGCCGCAAAGGTGGTCGTTATCGATCAAGATTGGCCACAGGCGGATGACTTTATCAAGAAACTTAGAACCATTTTGCGGCAAATTGAGCGGCCCGCCTCATATTATCCAGGTGCTCAATCTCGATATGATGATTTTCTGCGTGCTTACCCCACTGATTCTGTTGAAATTATTCAATCCACTGAAACGCCCAAATCCATCGATGTCCCTTCGTTGCCATGGACACTCCTCCATATAGATAGTACGAGCTCAGACTATGCACTCCAAAACGAAGCCTTTGCGCCCGTTTTAGCCATATACAGATTGCATGCAGACAACGACCCCGAACAATATTTACAACAGGCCACTCGACTGGCCAACACACACATCTGGGGCAGTCTGTCTTGTACAGTACTGGCACATCCAACAATCCGTAAAAATAACAGCCAAGCTTTTGATCAATGCATCCATCAATTGCGTTACGGTACCATTGGTGTCAACCTTTGGACAGCTCAGTGTTATGCAATCACCCGTACGGCATGGGGTGCTTATCCAGGCAATAGACTTGACAATGTGGGTTCTGGTATCGGCTTTGTAAACAACCCATTTCAGTTAGAACGCATTGAAAAATCGGTGGTCTATGCGCCATTCGTCGATGTCAATCAAATTTCTGTCAACCAGACGGGACAAATTCCAATCAGCTACGAGCAATCTCAGGCGATCGTCAATTTACTTCAAAAGCCGAGCATAGGTCGCATTGCCAAAGTCATTTGGTCACAAATGCAACAGAGCTAGGTCGGTTGTCTGACAGTTTTGAAACAGTACTGACGAAACATAAAATGGGGCCTATATAGAGCACAAACACCCATACACGAGTAAAACATGTTTCAAGCGCTCTTCTTCTTTAGCACCCTCATGGGCTGCCAAACCAATCCCATTTCTGACAGTAAGATACACCTTCAGTGGACAGAAGGACAACGGTTTCATCTGGCCTCTACAACTCAACACATTGCTGTCAAAGACAGCACCGAACTTGATTCTTTTGGTGGAACAAACGATCTGATGACCGAGGTGTGGACACAAGAAAATATCTGGACCTATCAAGTCATCGAACACGAAGTATATCCTGACAGCTCAGACGAGCTTTATGAATACTCCATTGGTGCATCCGGTCGCCAACTCCCCATAAGTGTGATTAAGGTCACCCTTGACCCAATTCTCAACATCGACAACCCCACACTCGAGCTGGAGCCCGTGATTTACTTGGTGCTCAGAAGCAGACGCAACCGACTTGCGGGTGTCATTCAATATCTCACTGAAAATGGAGAACGCACATCCAGTTCATGGTCCGCCAGCAAACTTGGTCGTTCTCGTTCACTCCTTGCAGAAAGTCAGCTTCCACTTGCACCAACAGTGCTTGCTCCCTTCGGCGTTCCTTGGGAAAGTTCGGAAACTCGATTGGATGACGGCTCCACGGCCAGTACCTATCAAGTTGATGGCGATACCACAGATGTGGTTTTCGAAGGTGGAATGGGTGGTGAACTCATGACCATGCGATACATGGCGGGACAGCCTTGGCCAACATGGATTGAAACCGCAAGCATGAGCGCACGGTTATTGACCGATCAAGAACTTGACGATCAGCTTGGATTTGCACCACCTTCTCCAGAAGCACCCGAAAACTTTGATTACAAAGCTGCATTACAACGGTCCATCGATTTGGATGATGCAATGAACATCATTGATCAGATCGCAGAAGAAGGTTTTGAAGCCAGTGTGGCAGAGAAGTATCGCCCATGGGCAGGTGCATGGTGGCCTCTCAAAGGAGGTGAACTTGTGTTGGGATACAAAGAGGGACAGGAAAGCCTGTCTCAGCTCATTGAGAAGGAATGGCAAGACGAAATGAAGGAGCGAGACGAACTGTCACAATCCATTCATGACATGGAAGACAGCTCCGAAAAAGACGAAAAGATAAATCGCTACCATGAACTGAAAAGTGAGATTAAAAACGCTGTCAATGAGTTTTACACCCAATTGATGAGAGATCTAGATGGTGGAAAAATAAAAATTCAAGATGGAACGATTAGCCACACGGAAGACGATTGGTCCTACAAACTTGATGACCTCTCACCAATGGACAAATGGTCGGTGGTTGAATACCTCAATGGTCACAACCGTTCAGAACCCTTTTCAGTGTCTAAATGGGAACTTTTGAACTCCTATCGTCCTGGTGGTGACACCTGGTGGGGTCATTGCAATGGGTGGGCGGCTGCAGCCATTCTCACGAATGAGCCGACCGAATCCGTGACGGTCACTGCAGGTTCTGAAGAAATCAACTTTTCGACCGGCGACATCAAAGGCTTACTCACAGAATCACATTATGGTGTTTATGCCCAGTTTTATGGCGAGCGTTACAACGGTGAAGAACAAGACATCAGTGATCTCAGCCCTGCGCACTTTCACAAACTCATTACCTTTTACCTTAAAGAACAAGGCATCCCATTTGTCTTCGATACCACGGCATCTGAGGCGGTTTGGAACTTCCCCACTTGGAAAGCCAAAGTGGCCATTGAAAATACAGGTGAAAAGTACGATGAATCATTGATTCAAATAAATACCGCCGACCTAGAGCTGCTTCAAACACTCAGCACTGTCAATGAAAGCGATGCCCAAAACATCATTAATTGGCGAGAAGACAACGGTGCATTTCAAGACAAAGAAGACCTCAAAAATGTTTTGAGCTGGTGGGACTATTTCTGGATCAGAAATAAAGTCACTGTAACGCCGAATGAGCGCACTCTTGAGGTGGTGGCCGAGATCACCTTCACCACCGATTCTGTTGATGCAACACACATCGATGGTCCGAATGAGCCAGAATCATTCACCGAGAAGTGGGGCTATACCCTTAAAACCGATGGCGTTGGCAACATCCTCGAAGGGACTTGGGAAGATGAGAATGAACACCCTGATTTTGCATGGGTACCCTACAAAAATGCAATATCAACCGAGTATGGTGGTGGTGAGAATGAATATTTGCATTACAGCCGTCTGCTGGAAGCACTTGGTGGTGACATCGAGCGTGAATAAGGCTACAGTATAGCCATGACTTGGATGCTTCTAACCGCTTTCATTTTCAGTTGTTCTGAGCCAAAGCTTGTG
>JAYYJC010000224.1:0-6665 GCA_036146655.1 Myxococcota bacterium
GCCTCTGACATTCATGGAAGTATTGATGAGCACACTGCATCCTGTTTTCTTCTTAAATGTTTTTATCAAGTCGTAGTACAGCAAATCTTGTTCAGGGTTGATGGTTTGTACCCTTGCCGACCCGTCAACATGGGTAATGGCGTGCAGGGGATTCTTGCTTTTGCGGATTTTGTCATGAACTGGGGCGACCAACAGCATAAAGGGGCTTGGGCAATCCAAATCAAAATACTGTTGACAATCTTCTTCTAGTACTGAGGGTGCAAATGGCCGAAACCCTTCGCGCATTTTGATTTTGGTGTTGATAATTTCCCGCATTTCAGGATGCCGTGCATCTCCAAGTATAGAGCGGTGACCGAGTGCCCTTGGCCCCCATTCTTGTCGGCCTTGATACCAGCCTACCACCATCGATTGGTCGATCAAGTCGGTGGTGGCGTCAAGAAGTTCAGCTCTGCTTTTACGGTGATAAACGGCTCCATATTTGTTGAGGTCCTGTTGGATCCGTGAATCAGAATATTCAGGTCCAAAATAGCTGGTTGTCAGTTTCCATCGTCTTGGCTTTTCGAGTACTTGATGCCACAGCCACAGGGCTGCACCCATTGCCCCACCACCATCACCTGCTGCTGGCTGAACAAAAATTTCCTTCACGGGCGTATTTCGTATAATTTGACCATTTGCAACACAATTAAGTGCCACCCCACCCGCCATGCAGAGGCGGTCACACCCACTCTCCTTTACAACTCTGGTAGCAAGGGCACACATTATCTCATTGACAATTTCTTGCAGGGAGCGGGCGACATCTTTATAGAACTGGCTGAGCTCAGGGTGATCCAACGGACGGGTGGGTGCACCCATTACATCTTCAAATGATGGATTGTACATCCGCATACCGTAGTCAAAACAGAAATGGGTCATATTGAGCCGGAAACTTCCATCCGGAAGTATGTGAATTAGCCGTTTAATCCGATCAACATATTTGGGTTTTCCGTATGGGGCGAGGCCCATGACTTTGTACTCCCCAGAATTAACTTTGAAGCCCAAGTAGTAAGTAAATGCAGAGTACAATAGTCCCAATGAGTGTGGAAAACGGATTTCATTTTTAAGGTCGATTTGGGTGCCTTCTCCAACACCCCAAGAAGTCGTGGCCCATTCTCCTACACCATCTACGGTCAAGATGGCGGCTTTGTCCCAGCCCGATGCAAAGAATGCGGAAGCTGCATGTGACAGATGGTGTTCCGAGTAAAAAATCGGTCCACGGTAGTTAAACTCTTTCGAGAGTTGTTTGTCTAGACGCAGCTTTGTGGCAAACCAGCTTGGCATTCCCTTCACAAATTGAGGGAAGCTTTTAGGGAAATGAGCCACATGGCTTTTCAGTATCCGCTCGAACTTTACCAAAGGCTTGTCATAAAATGCCACCGCTTTGATGTCTGATATTTCGATACCTGCGTACTTTAGAACCCACTGAATGGCGTTTCGTGGGAAACTTGAATCGTGTTTTTTTCGAGTGAACGCTTGCTCATCAACCGCTGCGATGGGTTCGCCATCTCTCAGAAGGCATACGGCAGCATCGTGATAAAAACAGGACAGTCCAAGGATGTACATTCTTACTCCAGATTTTGACTTAAGGCTTGCCGGATATACAGACTTTCATTTTGTACTTGTTTAACCGAAGCCTTGATGTTGTCACGAGAGGTAAAGGCAAGTGCCGCATCTTCGAGTTCTTGTGCTGCACCGATAATGGCTTGTTCATCTGTTGCAGACAAACTTGAGGAGTCTGAACTTTGCCAGATGTCTATCAGCCGTTCAAGGCTGTCAATGAGGTCCATTTTTGCTAACTGGGGTATTTCACTGTGTACAATTGTCCTGCGTGCTTCAAAAAGCGCAATGTCGACGGTGGTTTCATTCGGGTCCTGCTGACGAAGCGTATGCCATAATGGGGATGGCTTCGATTTTGGGCTTGTCGCAGTCTTAAATAGAATACCAGTCAACAAAGCTGCTGCCATTCCAATGGCAACTCCAAACAGGGCTGTGGCCCCAATTAACGCCAAAGTTCCATAAACAAAAGTCGACCCTAATTGGGATTTGGATTTGCTTGTTTCTACTTGCGCTTGAATGCCCAGTTCTTGCAACTGCTTGCAGATTTCAAGCGCACGAGCTTCGTCTTTTGCACTGGTAATTGGAAATGCGCCCTCGTGTGTCTGTAATTTGGCTGGGTTGAGGTCACCATACGCAGCGGCCGTCCGTTTTAAACTGTCTGGTAAACCCTCAGGGGCAAAGATTATGACGGGGAGCCGTGGTGGAATAGACCGTTGGGAAGATGTTGGCGCCCGCTTGGGTTTAAGGCGCTTTGTTTTGGGGCCGACCCTCAATTTCGGAGGCGAAGTGATTGTCTCAGGAAGACCGAGCATGCGATTCTTTGGATTTGGGTCCATTAATTGTGCAATGAGTTCTTCCAATTTAGTCGACGGATTTGAAAGATGTTGAGACAGACGAGGAGGTGCTTGCTGTAGGCGCTTTAAGTCTGTTGGGCTGTTGGTTTTAAATGGTACTGTGCCGCTTGCAAGTTCAAACAACAATACACCCAAGCCATAAAGTGCAGCCTGTTCAGGTGTTCCTTCTGCTTTATATAGATTGAGCTGCCCCAGCTTATGGGTATTGACAATGCCTGCGGGTAATATGTAGGGCTCGCCTTCTGGTGAAAGCACAATGTCTTGGGGGTGTAGACCATCTGTCAGATAGGCTGCATTATCGATAATTGCTGGAATGAGCCATTGGGCCATTTGATAAAGAACATCTGTATCTTGGACCTGTTTTTCGAGTGAACCTCTTGTTGGCTGGCATACAACAAAAGGCCGATTGCTTTCTTCGAGTAAGGTCACAATTGGCCACACACCATTGCCAACAGAACGCTGTTGATGGGTGGTTTGAAAGTGGCTTAGTGCATTTGGGCGAAGCAAAGCCGTTCGGCTTGGAGTATGCAGCTCAAGATTTTGCCCTGTGTGTATGTCTTCTACTGCAAAACGCAGAATGTCGTCTGTAGAGGGAAGGTGACCCTGTAATTTGTATCGGTTTGCGATAAGTTGACCTATAGAGAATGAAGACATGTTTGGGTGGACTTTGGATTGGGTGGTTCAGAAATTATTAGGCCTTTGGGCTTCGAGTTGGCGCATTCAATATGTTGGATTGTCTGAATTTATAAATGCCGCCAACCGTGAGGGACTTGCAGTGGGGCTTTGGCATGAAGACTTTTGTATTGTAGCATTTTCGATGAAAAATCATGCCAATCGCTTTGCGCCATTGGTGTCCAAAAGCAAGGACGGTGACAGAGCTGAATATTGGCTGAAAGAATTGGGCTATGATTGCATTAGAGGCTCTTCATCAAGAGGTGGACAGGATGCTTTTGTTGAACTTCAAAAGCGCTTGAAACAGAAGGAATCAGTGGCAATCACCATTGATGGTCCCCGTGGCCCTCGTCGAATCGCAAAACCTGGCCTCTTTAGGTTACACAACACCGTGGAATGCGGACTTTGGATGATAAGAACCGATGCAAAAGGACCCCGTTTGCCAACCTGGGACCAGCAGTTTATTCCATGGCCCTTTTCAACTGTTCAGATTACTTTTCACCAATGTGATTTGGAACTGACTAGTCTGAAGACGCTTCAGGATTGGCTGGATCATCTTGAATAGCTTTTGTATCTGTATTCTGAACGTTTTTTTTCTCGGATTGTCCTGCAGCTGCGGGTCGGTTGAGTCGTGCCATGACTACTTCGGCATTTTGTGACTCGTCATTATTCTCTGGTCTGTGATACGGTATCGTGCTTTCAGGGGCCGCATCGGAATATTCGCCTGAAAAGGCATCTAGCTTCTTTTGAACTTTGCGTTTAATTCTTGAAAATAAGCTCATGGGAATCCTCCATGTTTTTATTAATATTTGCTGTCCCTATTATATGGTGTTCTGTGCTAGAATCCAAAAAGCATGCAGTTGACTCTCACATGAGGAACAGAGGCCAAAGATGAATATTACGCTTGAAAAGATGATAGATTTTCTGCTTGGAATTGGGATGTTTGAGCCCCTGAGTGTTGAAGAGTTGTCTGAAGTTCTCACCATCATTGACATTCAGCCATACCGAGAGGGGCAGGAAGTCTTCTCAGAGGGTGATGTGGGAGATGCGTGGTATGTGGTCTACAGTGGTGCAGTGTCTGTGCGAACCCATAAACCTTTTCAAATGGATCGTTCTGTGGCGGTTTTAGAAAAAGGCTGCATTTTTGGTGAAATGGCCATCTTGGACGAAGGTGCTCGTTCAGCAACAGTGATTGCTCAAGAAGAGTCACTTCTCTTTCGCTTTCCGAGAACCCGCTTTGAGCGTCTTCTTGAGCAATCAAAGATTGGGGCTTACAAATTGGTTTATGGGATGGCTTGTGTCCTTGTTGAACGCCAACGAGAAGTCAATCAGATTCTTGCTGAGTACAAGGAACACGAAGCCCAGCAGATTGACGATTTTCCACCTGATGATTACACGGCTGAGTGTGATGAGGAATGAGTATTTTACTCCTTGGATTTCAATTGGTTTTTGCCCTTGAATGGCAACTCCAAGTGATGTCTTCGACAACTCTTGACCGGTATTATCAAAATCAGAAGACCACACCAAAGCGCATCGCTGTTTGCGAGAACATAGGCGAACAACTGTCGGCATGTCTTTGGATGAAACCAAATGATTCGCAAAAATTTCAGCCCGTACATCTCGTTGACCTTTCGCAGATGGGTATGGACAGGGAGACAGCGTGGACACTGGGTTTAAAAGCCATGAAAGCTGAGGTGAATCAAAGTCGCTATCAACCCATTTCAATTGCGGGAACACCATATGGATATTGGGCGTCCAATCAATATGATGGCTTTGACTCTGCGGCACTTTTTTTTGCTCATGAACTTGAACAGATTGTACCAGAACCTGTTTTGATGGCGATACCTTCAAGAGGCACTGTTTTGTTATGGCAAGAAGGTTCGGCTGAAGCCAACAAAATGATTGCTGTGGGGGTCAATGAAATATACAAAGCCAGCCCGCTTCCTGTTTCTCCAGACCTATACAAATGGGACGGAGAGCGGTGGAGAGTGTGGGCACGTGGCCGTGAGCAGGCTAAGTAGGCTGTATGTCCTCGATAAAGCCAATGATGAAAAAAGTCTTGACTCGAATTGCCAAGCGCGTACATCGGCATGATTTGTTTGAACAACCGTACGAGAGAACGACTCAAACACCCCTAAGGCCACCCTCTCCAGTTGAAGTCACAAAGTCAAATATTCAAGAAGTAGAAAAAGTGCAGCCGGCCAAGATTGTGTCTGGCGAGGTGAGACCGTCCTCTGCCGAAGAATTACTGAATTGGTTGAACAGCATTAAACAGCCAGTGGTGATCAATCACTGGGCCACCTGGTGTGAGCCTTGCCAAGATGAAATGGCTCTCTTAGCACAGCTTCAAACACAGTTGGGAGAAGTCGAATTGGTTGGACTCAGTTGGGAGTTGTTCGAAGATGGCCGACTTCCAGAACAAACGGCCATTTCTCGTATTCAAGCAGTGTCAGATACTCATGGTTTAAACTGGGCAAACTGGTTGATTAAAGATGATCCAGATACCTTTTTTGATACCCTTTCACTCAGTAAAAAATTGATCCCGCAGACCTGGGTCGTATTCCCAAAGTCATTCTCCCAAAGGTGGGAACATCACGGTGTTTTGCAAGAAGATGACCTGTCTCGGATTGTTGAGGCCATCCAATCCGCTTAAGCGGCCTTTTTGCTTTTGGGCTTGGCATTCCACACTCTTGTGGCCAAGAGAAACCCAATGATGCCAACAATGATCATTGAAATCGGCCAAGGTGACCAGTTTGCTGGATCAGTCACAGGACCTGTCAGTTGACCAGCTTCATCAAACTGCTCACTGGGTAGAACTTTCCCATATATTAGTGACATGACACCAGTGCCCAAGTAGACAAATCCATCAATAATACCCACGGCCACTCCAACATTCTTCTTTCCGCCAAAGTCCATCGACGCCGTTCCTGACAACATACCGTGAACGCCAATGACACACATCGAGATTACAATACAGAGAACGCCAGCAGGTGCGAGTTTAAATGACCCGAACTCCCAGACTTGTAAGACGTAACCAAAGAGTAGGGCAATCGAGCCCAATGATACACCCAAATACAGTCTGGCGGCCACGGGACCTCTTCTTGACTGGAATACTCTATCAGAGATAATGCCTGCAATGACACCACCAGAAATACCCGCCACACAAAGAAACATTCCCCAGTGGTCATAGATGAAATCGCCTTTTAGAAATAAAGCTGAATCGGTTTGCTTCGCAAAGGTTCGGTACCACTGCATGGGTGCTTGCCGAATGAAGCCACTACAGAACTCAACAAGAGCGATCGTGAGAATGATGGGGTTGGTAAGCATCATCTTAAAGACCTGTACAGCCGGTAGTCTTGGACCATCATCACCAGAGGAAGCGTCAGCGGTGTCAAAATCTTTCAGACCGGCATTTCCTGGGCTGTCTTGAACAAGCATAAAATCGAGGATCCAGAAGATGGCGAGCAGAATAGTGGGGACAAAGAATACCCAGATTAGCCCTAAATTTTTGACAATAAAGTAGCCCCAGTCGTAAGCAAAGTAGAT
>JAYYJC010000225.1:0-3508 GCA_036146655.1 Myxococcota bacterium
AACGGAGCAAAGTCTCCGGGACCGCTTGAAAACGGATCCATACCTGTTACATCCGAGTAGAACCCAATATTGAAACTGGTGATGTCGCCTTCACAATCCGTAAATGGGGCATTTTCATATTTGTAGCGACGCTGAGTGAAGACATCTTTAAGCTGAGCGTTTAACCAAATGCCAGTTTTTGCGGAGTTTCCATCAAGCTCATCGACACTCAATTCCATTGTGGTGTCTGTAAACTGGATTTTTTCAGAGGTTTTGCCCTCAGTTTCGATGTCTTGCCCTTTGATAACAACGGTCAGAGAAACTTCGTCGTATTTTTGATAATTGGTAGATGCAAGCGTGATGGTTCCATCTGTGCTTTCTCCCTCGATAAAGTCCACTGAGTCTGGAGTCAAAGGGTTAACCACTTCCCAACGGTATTCAACGGCCGGGAGCTCTGTGGGTTCATCTTCAAAAATGACCTCAGCAACCAAATCAAGGCACACATAAAATGCCTCTTCTTCGTATTCACCATTTGCAAGATCAAGGTCCATTTCGTCGGGCTCTTCTTGGAAAATAAAGATGTCTCTGATTTCAAAAGTGTCAGTGTCGATGTCCGTATCGGTATCTTCAATAGAGTCAGGGGTGTTGCTCTCTGTGTCATTGGAGCCACCAGCCCAGCACGCCAATAAAAAAATAATGTCTGGCCTCGGGAGTTATCAAAAAAAACAAATCCGTCACAAATTGTAATAAAGTTTGAAAAAACCGACTCTAAAATGACGAAAGAGTTTGCATTCTATTGCCGTTGCTCAGCGAATCCAAAGATTTGACGATGCATCTTCGGCTGCAGCCCCAAGCCCATTGCCGTAGGTGCCACAAGAGTTGGTGGCATCGGGAACCAGCCATGTTGGTTTCATGTTCCTCTAAATCTGAGGCCATCATTTTGCATCTGCGGTGGCTTACCTGATCCACAGATCCATCAGAACGGGTTCCGTGCTAGACCAATCATTACCCGAATTGCCACAGTTTGAAGGCGGGTCTTTAAAATCAAGACGAGACGAGTAGGTGAGGGTCCCAATGCCAATGGTTCGCTCATGTGTGTGATACAAACTGCTGGAGTTGTGGATGATGCCAAATCGAACTTTGGCCGATGAGCCCGTTTCGGGCGTTCTGACAAGATTGATTCCAAAACCCTGTAGTCCTTGTCCAATGGGGATAAAGTCAGCCACTTCTAGATCTGAAAGCAATTCACCGTGGCAGTCCAAACTCATGTCCCCTTGAATGAGGATTTCGGGTCCACTGAATACATCGAGAGCCGTTTGGCTGGCCATCCCGTCATAGAAAAGATTGAAGTCGACAAGCGACCAATTGACATTGAGGCGCATCTGCTCGCCCCCTACCTCGCTGTAGCTTTGATATTTTGAAAACTCTGGCGAAGTTGCGGCTGCATTTGAGGTGAGAAATGTTCTATTGATCGGGGTACTGGTCTCCCAGGTGAAGTTGTCATCGTATCGAAAGACCCCAAAGGGCGAATTGCCATCGACATAGGATGTCATTAGAAGTGACCATCCTCCGCCATCGTAGGTCATGTCGCAGTAGACAGCATAGATGTCTGAATCAGGTTTGATGTAATACACCCCATCGTATCCGTATAGGCTCGGGTCGTTGTCCAGAATGTCATCACAGGAAAGTGCAGGGCAATCCATGCTGTTTCCATATTCAAACCCGCAGTCAATGGTGGCTTGAGCGGTCACGGTCACTGGGGGCGTGATGTTGTCAGTCACCTCAAGCTCGCATATCCAAACATCGCCATTTTCAGTGACATTGGCGGGTATGGTGTCTCCGGGGTAAAATGTCGTTCTGGTAACAGCGCCAACGCCTACATATGGCGCACCATTGCGTGTCCAAGTGACTGAATAAGACAACGCATCGCCATCGATGTCAGTGGCTGGAGTCAACAACTCGCATTGAAGGGCACTGCTTTTGGGGGCAGACTCTGCGGGATTGACGCGGATGCTCAATTGACTTGGCGGAGAATTTAAGATGGTGACAGTATTGGATATTCCAGCAGGAGATAAGGAATAGGAGTCGTCGGCTCGGACTCGCACTTCGACGGCATCTCCAGCAGACAGCAGTGAACTGGCCAATGTGCCAGTCGCATTCTGCTGAACTATATTGCCATTGACTCGCCAAATATAGGTGTAGTCAAGTGCGTGTCCGTCTGGGTCTGTACCCTCAGCAATGGCCTGAAAGGTACTGTTCGCAAATGCCATTAATGGCAACAAGGTCACATTTTCAACCACCGGTACCTGATTTTGAATGGTCCGTGTGGCATTTGCATATGTGCTTTCATCAATGCCGTCAGAGACCGACACAAAACAGCTTGCGATGTCATTTGGCTCGAACGGATGGCTAAACACATTGCTGGTTTCATCGGTTGCAATCCCGTTGACAGCCCATTGATAAGAAGGGGTGGTGCTTTGTCCGTCAATGTCTTGTCCAATGGCCGTACAGGTAAGTTCATCTTGAGAATAAGCGGTTTCCGGTCCTATGCTGGCCGTGATGATGGTTGGCGGAGAGTTGGCGATGCTAGTGGATGCGATTGACTCGGCGGAGTCTTGCCCATCGTCTACCGTCATGGTGCAACTGATTGTATCGCCAAAAATGAGCCCAGTGCTGTCATCAATGTCCAGCAGTTCAGATGTACTGAGCACCGTTCCGGATTGATCTTGCCACAGATAATTGATGCTTAAACTCTGTGTACTGTCGTTGTCGTCGACATCTGCATTGCAAGAGACAACTGCTCCTCTGCGAATGGGGTCTTCAGAAAATAAGACATGCTGTTGGATAACGGGCAAACTGTTGAGCACATCAACGGTGCTCGATTGCTCTGCGGCACCGTAATCTCTGCCGTCATAGGCTGTGGCAATAACCGAAATTTCATCTCCAACTTCAAAGTAACTGCCATTCAGCGAGCTGTCTGTGCCTTGTTGAGCGACATCTCCATTGACATACCATGCGTAGCCGATCGAGACACTGTCTCCATCAATGTCACTTGCTGTGACCGATGCAATGACATTGGTGTTTGTATACACATCAGCGGGACTGAGGTCGAGACTTTGAATGCTGGGTGGCGTGTTGATGACGGTGGCATCAGCAAACGCACTGTTGCCATCCTCTGTGCCATCGTTTGGTGTGACTGTGCAGCGTATGGAGTCATTGACATTAATGGCCCCTGTGAATGTACTGGTGTTTTGGGTGGCATCGATGACCCCATTCACACGCCAAATGTAAGTGAAACCGATGCTGTCCTGATCAATGTCGGTGGCTGTCACTGTGCAATTGATGGTGTCCGTGGTTTTGGGAAAGCTTGGTGAAAGGCTAATGTTATCGACCACGGGTGGTGTGTTTTCGATAATCACTTCGACGCTCTCTGTGGCTTCCCCCCCGTGGCTGTCCTGTGCAGTAATGATGCAACTCAGGCTGTCTCCGGCCCGAACACCGTTTTCAGGGAGTTCGAGGGTGTATTCCA
>JAYYJC010000226.1:0-6084 GCA_036146655.1 Myxococcota bacterium
AACCCCCAGACCAAATCTCTGATCCCATTCCAACCGAACAAATTCACAATTCATGAGACCGTTCGTTTGCCTAGTTGCACTTCTACTTGGGATTGCACAGGCCAAACCCCACAAACCCAAGTACTCAAATGCACCCTTACATGACGCCCGTACGGCGTTTATGCAAGGCAACCCAAATCTCACCATCACATTATTGCAAAATTGGTTTGATGGCCCCCGACCACCATGGGGAAGAGATTATGACTCTGCACATTTGCTGAAAGCCCGTGCACATGAACGCATGGGGGATATTAATTTGGCCTCTTATCACTACACAAGAGTTCACCGAACCGGCCGTTCAGCGTCTGAATACGCTGGATTTTTAGAAGCAAAAATGGATTTCAAAAGAGGGCGGTATGGTGTAGCAATCGCCGAATGTAAGCCTTTTTTGGAACAGAATAGCAATGCCTATTACGATGATTGCCTTCTCATTACTGGTGAGTCACAAGCCAAACTTGGGCAAGTTTATACTGCCCAATCGACCTTTGAGCAGTATCTTAAGGGAGACAAAAAGAACCCAAGGGCCGAAGAAATTGAACTGATTCTAAGTGAAGCCAGATTCAAAAGGTCCGAAAAGGAAGGGGCTCCTTATTTAAAAAGCCTGTGGTTAAATCATCGTTATCCAACCACAGACTCAAGAGTCACCACACATCTAGATGGCATCAATCAATCTCCTAAAGTTGAGAGTGAACTTGAATTGAGACTGAGAATCGCAAGTTTGTCACGTACCGCACGGTTTGAAGAAGGTTGGTCTTTGTATAAACAGTATGCTGCCGAGCATCCTGAAGACATTAATGAAGAGTGGCTCAAATTGCATCATGCCAACATTACATGGAGTCTTCGTCAGTATATTCCCTACGCTGAAACGAGAATGGCTGAATACGACGAACAACCCAATGGAGTGTTGGCTTGGAAAATCTACAGTGCTTTTGCCAAAGCAGGCGCATGGAACGAAGCAGTGGTCTGGGCCAGAGAGGGGGTTGAAAAGTATCGAGGCACTGGCAATTGGTACCGTGCCTACGATGAACTTGCACGGGCAGAGATGTTCACCAACAATTATTTAAGTGCTGCGGAACAATGGTCAAAATTGAGAGGCAACACTGCCGATTTTTATGTGGCCTTTTGTTATTACATGGCGGGAGAGTATTCGAAAGCAGTTCAAGCCTTTGATGAAAATCTACCAAGATCTAAAGAATGGTACATTGCGACACGATACTGGAGAGCTAAATCTCTTCACAAACTGGGTCAAACTGAAGCAGCGAAAGCGGATGAAGCCATCGTTCTTCAGCAAGATGAGCAGGGTTGGTATCGTCTTTTACTGACACAAAAGAACATTTCACCTGAAAACACTTCTACTCATCGAGGGACCTGGACTGATTCAAGAGTGGTTGCCCCTCCACAAGTAAATGCACAACATTCAAGTACAATGGCGCCAAAGGAATGGACCTATCACCCAAGAGACTTGTCATTTGGGAAACGACAATCCTTCGATTGGACTTATTCTTCTCAACCTCAGTCTTTAAATCCAATTCTCAATGACAAAATGTATGTGGCTCATCCATTCATCGGTCAACTCCCAGACCCGTATACCACACTGCTTTGTGGCACAGACTCAGAGCTCAGCACTTTGTTTCGGAAGTTTACAGACAAACACAAAGACACATTTCCAGTGCTCGAAACCATTTATGTTTTGAGGATGGGAGGTCATTATCCAGAAGCGGCTCGATTTCTGAATGCATTTTATGAAGATTGGAAATCAGCTGAGGCTGGACGTCTCACATCAAAGCGAAACACTCAATTTCGACAATTAGGCCTGACGGCCAACGACTGGCGTGCCTTTTTTGTATTTGTTCGAGGGCATCACTATGGTTATCGATTTCATACAAAGTTGGAAAGTGAAGAGGTAGACAATCAGATTGAAATTGATCGGCTCGAATACCCCATTGTAAGAGCGAGTGAGGTTTGGGGCCATGGTCACGACTTCAATGTAGATCCTTATCTCATGCACGGATTACTTCGTTCAGAGTCGGCCTACCAAGAATTTGTCGTATCATGGGCAGGCGCCATTGGGTATGTTCAAGTGATGCCACAAACAGGTGCCAAAGTGGCGTATCTTTTGAACGTAAAGCGCTATTCAGCAAATGACTTGTATGAACCTCAAACAAACCTACGCTTTGGGATGTATTACTTTTCCAAACTGATGGAACGGTTTGGAAATTCTTTCCCAATTGCAGTGGGTTCATATAATGGCGGACCTCACAATATGTCTCGCTGGTTAAGACCGCTAATGGACAGAGCCACATTGGATGAATATGTCGAACACATTGTGTACAATGAAACTCGAATATATGTCAAAAAAGTAGTTGGTAACTATGCAGAATATGTTCGAAGATATGAGGGCGGCAATGCGAAGGTCATACTACCAACATTACCAGAAATAGACGACCCAGCCGTCATCAACTTTTAAACCCAATCACATGGTTTGCCATAATTCTTAGACTGAGACCGAACAAATCTTTACGGAATAAGTATAATATTGAGGCGTCTAATTCGATTCGGGAGGCAAACAATGTTGCTATCCATTTGGCTTTCATGCCAAACCGTTTCTCAGACATCACCTCAGATTGCTGATTCTTCTGAGGCCAAATGGCCCACTTATGAATCACCTGAACAGTCTGCTGACTTTCAAACTCACGATTTACAATTGGCCCTTTCAAGTGCCATTTATGCCCTTCCGAACTGGCGTGCTGAAGATGTTTTTTACTCATACGATGATGTCATGAGTTGGTCAGATGGATACTGTCCATACAATACTGAAATTGATGGAAATGCACTCTGGTATGGCGGATGTGAAAGTACGCAAGGAGTGCGTTACGATGGATATTTGTTCCGAAATGTTTATGTCAATTATGATGCTTTCGGTGATGGTGGCACATGGGACTTGGACTCCCTCTCAGGTGTTGCTGACATTCAAACCGTTGACGGGAAGCATGTGCATTACGGTGGAACAATCTATTCTGGAGAAGGCCTCTCTCCTGAAGGTTTTCACACAGCCATTTCAATTATTGAAGGTTCATTTTTAGACGAGCAGCAATCCGAGAGCTGGCTGTTTGATGGTCCCTCAATCAATCTTGCCCAATTTCGCTCTACTGAGCCAGAAGGCGTCCACGATGGGTTGTATATCAATGGCGCAATAGACATTGAGGGAGAAATACAGACTGTCTATTTTAATGACATCAGTGCATCAAAACATTCATGGGATCCGAGTTGTCTATTCAATGCAGTTGGTGTCATTGGTTTTAGAAACCAAGATGGCGTATGGGCATATTTATTTTTAGAAAGCGAAACAGGACCGACATGTGATGGCTGCGGGAGTGTCTTTCAAGACATCAACCGCACACAATACATTGATGAACTTTGCCTTGATGTAGAAATGCTACTTGACAATGGATTGCAGTCATGGTGATTCTCAGCCTTGTTCTTTCTTGTTCAACCCCTGACCCTTCAAAAGAGTTGACCTCAGATGCATCTTTACTCCAGCCAAGTCGACGGCTGGCAAGGGCCTCATTGGACATTCGAGGCAAATTGCCCACTTTGGAGGAACAGCATCAAATAATGGCCGACCCAGAACAATTTGAAGTTTTGGTCGATAAGTTTCTTCAAGATCCTGGCTTTGGGCCTCGGGTAAGAGAGATCTTCGGCGCAATCTATACGACAGAACGAGACCGAACTGTTGTTAATCCAGAAGTCCTTGATATGGATCCCATCGCTTTTCAAGCTGCAATCGGTCAGGAACCATTGCGGATCATTCAAAAAGTCGCAGAAGATGACATGCCTTGGAGCACAGTTGTGACTGCCGATTGGACTATGGCCAACGAGATACAAGCCGCTTTATTTCCAATCGATTACCCATTTAACGGTTCTGGCTGGCAGCAAGTCAAATACACCGACGGCAGACCGGCAGCAGGTGTTCTTTCAACCAATGGCATGTGGTGGGTTTATGGTTCGACCTCTGCCAATGCAAACCGCAAAAGAGCCAATACAGTTTCAAGGCTGCTCTTGTGTACAGATTATCTTCTAAAACCCATCTCGTTTGAAAGAGACATCAATCTGCTTGATGGAGATGCCGTCGAAACAGCCATTCAAAGTGACCCAGCCTGTGTTGGCTGCCACAATACTCTTGATCCGCTTGCCGCCCATTTCTTTGGTTTTTGGTCACCAGCACAAAACAGTTGGTTGGACCTCGTGAGTTATCACCCTGACAGAGAACCACTCTATGCCAGTATCCTTGGTGTGAGACCATCTTATTATGGATTAGAAAGTCAAAGTCTTGCTGATCTCGGTCGCCACATCGCCAGTGACGAGCGCTTTGGGATGTGTACGGTCAAGCAAATGGTCGAACAACTCCTGCAAGTTGAAAGCCCAATTACAGACATCCAACGGCTCAAACCACATCGAGAGGCGTTTATTCAAAGCGGACAACAACTGCGTTCGTTGATTCGAAGCATCATTTTAAGTCCAGAATACAGTGTTGGCCGATGGGAGACCAGTTTGGAAGATCGAAATGCACATTTGCTTCATGTCGATCAATTGGCCAGCAGTGTAGAGGCATTGACTGGGTTTCGCTGGACTCACCAAGGTCGCGATGTTTTGCGCTCTGGGACTTATGGCCTTCGCGTGTTGGCTGGTGGCGCAGATGGTGAAACCGTTTATGAAGCTGCAACGGCACCAAGTCCAACCATGCTCTTGTCTCAGGCTCGTCTGGCAGAATTGGCAGCCGCCTATGCGGTTGAAATGGAATCTCAGTTGATTGAAAGTGAACGACAATTGTTTACACTTGTGAATCTAGACGCCATTGAAGACCCAAACCGCCAAATTCAATTCCAACAGCTTCATCTTCAGGTGCTTGCTCAGCCGATTTCATTGGATGGTCCAGAAGTTCTGGCCTTAAATTCCCTCTTTGAAGCCGCACTTCTCATTGAAGGAAATGCGCAAGGTGCATGGGTAGCCGTACTTACGGCGCTCTTGAGAGATCCAAACTTTTTGATTTATTAGGCCTTATAATGAACAGACGTCATTTTATGCACAGTACGATGGGCACTGCCCTACTCACCAGTCTCAAAGCACATGCACTGCCCAATACTGAACCCCGTTTCATATTTGTATTTTGTCCGGGTGGTTGGGACCCGACCCGTGTCTTCGCACCTGAGTTCGACAATCCCAATGTAGACATGGAGCTTGATTCTTTTGCAGCAGATTTCGGTGATCTTCGGGTGGTTTCCAATCCAAACCGCCCAAGCGTCGATGCTTTCTTTGTCAATCACGCCAGTGATGTTTTGATAATTAATGGTGTCCAAGTCCGTTCAATTGCACATGAAATCTGCACAATGATTGCCCTTAGTGGCTCTACATCCGGAAGAGAAGCTGACTGGGCAACTCGACTGGCTGGATACGCTACATTGGATTACCCCATTCCCCACCTTAATTTAAGTGGACCTGCATTTGCGGGAAACGATGCAGCGCTTATCGCACGGACTGGCAGCAACTCACAACTTGACAGATTGCTCAGCGGAGCCATCAAAAACGACAGCGACATTCAAATCGCCGATCTCAATGCCGATACCTTAAATCTGATAGATCAATACATCGGTGCAAGAGGCAACGGACGATTGTACTCCGCCGGTGTTGGAAGAGATGTCTTGTTGTCAGAGGCGTATGTCATGGCACATGACTCAGCGCAGGCACTCAAAGCCCATCGTCGCCGCATTGACTTTCAAAGTTCAACCCAGTTAATCAGCCAAGTTGATTTGGCTGTAGATGTACTCAGAAATGGATTTTCTCGGTGCATCTCGTTGGCCTACGCTGGAAATGGGTTGGGCTGGGACTCACATGCAGACAATGATGCTGCACAGTCTGGTTTGTTTGAAGGGTTATTTGCAGGATTGATGGCGCTAAAAGACGCACTTCAAACCACCGTCGATACAAATGGCCAATTGCTTTCAGACAATACTTATGTGGTTGTGACTTCTGAAATGGGTCGCACAC
>JAYYJC010000227.1:0-5540 GCA_036146655.1 Myxococcota bacterium
TTCGAAGTGGGACAAACGCAGTTTGATGAGGTCACCTGTGTCGACTGTGACATACCACTGACCGTTGATGACGCACTTCAGCTAGATGGTCGAGACGGTCTGACGGTGACCAAAATCACAGAGATCATCGATCTTGAATCGGCCGAAAAAGAATACAAAAAATCAAAGCAGCAGAAAGAGCAGCAAAAACAGTCGTCGTCTACTTATGCAGGGGGGTGCCACAGCCACATCATTTGTGTGCTTGTCCTTATTCCTATGACATTTGATGTGTTGTTTCTTATGGCTCATGCCGCAGATTCAATGGTTAATTTGCAGCAAACGGTCCATAAAATAGAGGTGCGTCACAAAGAAGAGCTGGTCATTGAAGCCCTCTACTCAAAAGATGGGGAATTTCTCTCTGCCAAGACTTATTCTGAGACAGGCAGCGCCACTTATCTCCGTCATCCCGTGGCTTGTCAGGAGAACAACGCCGAAATCCGGATGACCAGTCGAAATGACAACAATGGTGAGGTCATTGAAATCGCAGAACCAAGTGCTTATTATTTGCAACAGCTGCGGTCAATGATGGACTCTGACACCGAGCCTCCGCTCGACACTGTGAAGTGTCTGTCTCGATCTTGGGGCTCCATATTAGCCTATAATCCAGACAGTTTTGAATCGTCTGAAGCCGGTTTGTCAGAGTTTGAGCAAGCCATTGCAGGCTTTTCTGATTCGGGTAAAGAGGCAGCAATTCTGTCAGCTTGTAATAATGGGCGTTTTTGGTGGCTCTCGGTTGACGATGAACTGTACAAAAGCATCCCACCGCTATGCTCGAGGCTGCTCATGGCGCAGTACAGTGCATTGACCTACGAGCCCGCCATGAAAATATTGGAAACCCGTGGGGGACTTCATTTTGATGACCCATCCCCCTGGGCTGAGCCCCTGCTGTCGGAGCAGCTGACCAGAGCCTGCCAAAGTGGGGAGGATGCAAACCCATTAAAGTGGGTGCTGGTGGGAGACAAAATGCGCCAGTCACCATTTCAGAAGCTGGCTGCTCAACACGCTGAAACCTGCAAGAACACAGACATTAAAACACTGTTGGAAGCCATTCAGATTCCGCAAACAGGAGAGGCCGATTTGGATTCATGGTTGGTTCAGGCCTATCAATCTGGAATAGGGGTGGCCATCGGCTCTCTGGTTGAGAACAATGATCATGCGATGCTCTTAAATCTTGTGGGGCTTGATGAGGCTGAGGGTTCTGCCCGTGCCATCGATTCACTGTACCGTTCGAATTTTGTGCCAAAGCAAAACACTCATTTTGAAGCCTTAATACAATCTGCGCTGACGGCAGAGCGCCACCCCGCAGACCGTGCACGGATTGTCCACCTCTTGCGTCGAGGTGAAGCCACTCACCGTTTAGCCATTTCGAAAGTCTTGTCCTCTGTGTCCCCAGAAACGCTTGACTCTGACCAGCAGCAAGTCTTGCTAGGAATGGCTGCTGTCTTTGGCGGTCAGTCTGAGGTTGAGGTCTTCTATAAGGCCTCAGGGGCGAGCTCACTCGGTGTTATTCAACGCATGGCCTGCAAGGGGGCCGCGGTTAAGGTCGCAGCCAATGGCATTGCTGATTTGGTAGAAGAAGGCAAAAACCTTTTGCCCATCAAAAGCATAGAAGCCCCTTGGGACTGGCGACCTGAGGTGGCCCATTCCAGTCCCTTTCCACTGACGGTCTATTTTGAGACCGTCTGTGCCTGGAAAGATCCTGAAACGGGGAAGGTCAGACACAATGCCCCTGATTTCTTGATGCGCCCAGAGGTGATGGCGGAGATTAAAAGCCATGATGACTTCACCGCATGGTTATTGACTCAGTTCGACTGTGGAGGACAACTGGGTGAGCACTGTTTGGATAAGCCTTTGGCGCTTTATGCCCCCAGAGCTATTGACTAATTGTGAAGACGCCTAGGCATCTGCATCCACGCATGATGGTTTGATTGAGTATTTACCGTTGTGACTCAAAATAAATTCTACTTGAATAGTTATTGACCCTCAGATCTATATTGGATCGTTAGCGTTCGATTGGTATTAGAACTGTGTTAATATTCAACCGTTTACACCTCATTCGTCGAAGACCAATGATCTCTAGTGGACAAAAACACGACATTGACATGAATATCCGGTTGACTAAAGCCTGCGGTCAGCACATGCGCGCAAATGGGATTGATCAATGGGACGAACATTATCCGGATCGAGCAGTCATTTTGAATGACCTGCAGACTCAAACCCTCTTTGCGTATCGGAAAGGCACTGAGATTTTGGGGATTGTGGTTCTGAATGAAGCCCAGGATGACGAGTATGCAGACATTGGCTGGTCAACAAATGAAACGGACCGAAACATCGTCGTCCATCGCTTGGCGGTTCGTCCTGACCAACAAGGCAAGGGAATCGGCCGTAAGCTCATGGATTTCGCTGAGCAGTGGGCCAAAGACAACCACTACGATGCCATCCGCCTCGATACTTTCAGCCAAAATCAGAGAAATCAGCGCTTTTATGCCAACAGAGGCTACACAAACTTGGGGCCGGTCTTTCTCAAGTATAAAAAAGAACACCCTTACTATTGTTATGAACTATTGCTAGCTAATTTGGACGAATCATCTTTATTCGACACAAATGACCGTTAGAATAAGTGAAGGCAGATTATGCTGGGTTTTTTTTGCTATAGGGTACGAATCCAAGTGACCGAACTGTGGTTTATTTCAAAAGGATTGGTAAGTTGAAGTGTAAAAGTTCAAACAGGGCTGTGTGGCTACTGAGCACAAGTATGGTCATATTTTTGATGGGTGTGTTGCGTTTTTCTGCAATGGCGTCCGACAAAAAAGAACACGGTAAATGTGTGATGAGTCATATCGCCCATAGCGATGGTCAGCTGTCTCAAACTGAAGAAAGGCGGCTAAGTCAAATCTACAATCTCATGGGCGAAGAAAAGGCTGATTTTAAAGCGCCATGCAAAACGGATTGGCAAACCACCTTGGATTTTGTGTCAGATGCACATGACAATATTGTCTTAAATGTCCTTTTTATGGCTGGTTATGTTGCAACCGCAGATGGCATCAATAAATCCATTGAAAAAGAGCTGATCGAAGATTTGTTAGAGGCCATTGGGCGTCAACGGAATGCTGAGCCTCTGCTTAAGATGTGTGAAGGCGAAATTCCTCACAATCCCAATTCTGAGAAATTGAGGTGGATATACTCAATTGGAAACGATGACAATCTAAAGGAGGAAATGCTTGCCAACTGCATCTTCAGAAGTTTGGTTCACAGTGATGGTACATATTCTGAACATGAAAAGGAATATGCCAATGCGCAGATCAAAGAAATACAGTCCCATCAACTAAATCACCCCTGTCAAATCCCAGTTGGTACTGTAACAAATGAGATTGAGTGGCTTGAAAATCCGGTCTTTAATGCGTGGCTGGTCACGAACCTGGGAAGCCTTGCTCAAGCGGATGGAAAGACATCCACAAATGAAGACATTTTGATTACAGGGGTACTGAATGATTTGAATAAATCGACAGATCTTGAGAAGCTGTACGGTTTGACCACTCAGGGGTTCTCTGAAAAGACGATGTTGAAGGTCGATGAACACTTTCAATTTGGCGCTGGTGAAAAAATTAAATCGTCATTCAGGAGTGAACTGCCAGCATATATTAAATCCATCAAATCGGCTCAATTGGCATATGAACTTGAACATGACATTTTTGTAGAGTGTCCAAGCTACCCATCAACGCCAAGCACTGAGCCTCAAATGTGGGTGGTTTCCGAGTCGGGTGGTTTTGAAACAATCCGGT
Source organism: Myxococcota bacterium (assembly GCA_036146655.1). Taxonomy (GTDB): domain Bacteria; phylum Myxococcota_A; class UBA796; order UBA796; family UBA796; genus JAYYJC01. The sequence goes on from JAYYJC010000227.1 coordinate 3,822, forward strand.
GGATGCCTGATGGTGATGTTCGAGGTTCATATTCCGTAACCACCACCGCCTCCGATTTCACAATAACTGGAATATCCGATATTGACGGGGACAGCGTTCAAGCTACATATGTGGCCACAAAGTCAACCTCTCCCAAAAGGCTTACAGCTGAAGATGTGTACTAATGTTTCGTGCCACTTTGTGGGCACATCATATGGAAATGTCCATATTTACTTTCAAACAAACCATCGATAAGTTATTTTTTTTTGTGTTCTTGATTAATATCAGTTTATTCGGAGTACTAGATGTACAGTAAAAAGATGTGGACTCTGTCAGGCGCTTTCGCAGACCACCGTCAGGTTTTTTTGCAGCTGCCCCGAATCTTATTGGCCTATGTGGGACCGAATTCCATTGAACCAAGCTTAAATGAAGCCGTTATGGTCACGGTCAACTCGGTAAACAGTTGTCCATTTTGCGAGGGACTTCATGGAGAGCTGGCACGGATGGCGGGTGTCGACGGTGTCGATTCATTAATGAAGGCTGATTCATTGGAAACCTGTCAAAAGCTCTCACCTCAACCTGCCATCACCTACGCACGAATTTTTGCAGAAAACAACGGTCGGGGACAGTTGGAGATCGACGCATTTGAAGAACTCTCAAGTTCAGAGGGGTCTAAGCGTGCTGCATCCATCCGAGCCTTGTGTTGGTTTTTACAGTGGGGAAGCATCGGCGGGAACACCATCAATGGTTTTTTGGCTCGCTTTAAAGGTCAGGGGCGGAGTGATTCAAATCTCATTTTTGAGTTCCTATTTGTCATCTACTATGGTCCTTTGTTTCTCTTGATTGCAGCGGTCAACTTCCTTCTGAAGTTCTTTCCTAAGGTGCCGGCCTGGTTTTCAGCGGCATTTGGGGTGATTTTGACATTTATCGCTGGAACTTGGATTGTTCCGGCTGGAATCCTTTCTGTCCTGATTCCAGCGAAGCCAAAAGTGCTGAGTCGCAATCCCGCAACGGCATAAAGCCAACAAAGATGAGAGTGATCATCGTTTGAACAGAGCACCGTTTAATGATGATCAATCTGTAGAATGTTTCGTCAGCCTGCTTTGAGAAACAGATTGCTTAGGGTTGCTTGAGCTCAATCGGTTGTAAATGATCTTTGTATTGATTTGAGAATAAGTATGATCGGGTATGATGGAACAGAAGTTTCAACAGCCATTTTAAAGACAATGAATCCCACACACCTCGGGCACAGCAAAGGTCATGTTCTGCGCAATCTCATTATGCTTGCGGAAACGGTGTTCGTTTTCTCTGCATTGAGTGGATTCTCATGGTGGGCCTTTGAGGCCCAGAACGCATTGGTACTGTGGATTGGTATTGTGCTTCAAGGTGTTTGGTTCCAACGGGTGTATTGTGTGGGGCATGAAGCGTCTCATCAAAAATTGTTTCCCAACCACAGCAAAACAAATGACCTTATTGGTCAGTTGTTTTTATGGTTGCTTTTGGTCCCGCTTCCGATTTTTCGTAAGATACATCGATTTCATCATGCATCAAATCGCAAGGATGCTGAAACCAGTGCGTTGGATGTGTATGTGCTACCAAAGGGCTCATCTTGGCTTCGTCGCTGCATTCCGTATTTTCTTTGGTATGCCGGGATTGCGTTGGGCGGATGGTTTTTTCACAGCCTTATCTCCATTTTACTATTTTTGTTTCTTCCTCTTCAAACGGCTCAAAGAATCTCAC
>JAYYJC010000228.1:0-19756 GCA_036146655.1 Myxococcota bacterium
TTAATTTGAACATTATTTCTGAGTATATTTTATGAAGATTTCAAATCGAACATAGATTAATTGAATTAATATTTTGTTAAAATACAATACTTTACATTAATAATCTATATTATTGATACAATAAATTGGAGACAAAACATACGAGATTCACATTTGTTTTGTGAATGTCGATGTAGTGGCATGGCCCTATGACGAAGTTGGCTCTTTTGTTGCTTTACTGATCTAGATGCATATTGAAATACACCTCACCGAGCACAGTGTTTCAGTCACTACTTGTATTCGGTTGACAGTGCTTTACGCCCGGCGTAGTGATTGTCGCATCACACTGTCTGTTGACAATGTCTTATGATACTGTCTCATAAGTTAAGACTGACCGCTTATTCGTCTTCTGGTATCAAGAAATCGAAATCGATGTTGTCGCCAAGTTTTTCAACAAGCGACATTTTTAAGTTCTTTTTGATGCGATTTTCAATCTGACGGATTCTTTCTTTGGAAACACCATATCTGTCGCCAAGTTCTTTCAAACTTTTAGGGGCATCATTCATCATCCGCTCATGCCAAATCGATAGATCTCTCGGGTTGTCTAGCGTGAGAACAAATTCATCCAAAACACTTTTGACCATGGTACCAATTTCTGAATCTGCAGAAACCGTTTCAGGAGTGGTGGTTCCGCTGCCATTAACCATCTCTTCCAATGTTCTACCATCGTCCTCGCCTATTGGAGAGTTTAGGGATAATGCTGGTGCCGAGAAGTGTTGTGAAAAGACAACAATTTCTTCTTCTGGAATTTCCAATGACTCTGAGAGTGCTTTGGTAGAGGGTTGAACTCCTTGACGAATTAACCTTTCTCTCTCTTTTCTTAAATTGTCAAACAACCTTCTGCCGTGTCGAGTTGAACCCAATCGAACCATGCGGTAATTGTCTTTGATGTAAGTGTAAATGCAGCTCCGTATCCAATAAGCCGCATAGCTTGAAAAGCGAGTGTTGGCTTCGTTGTAAGGGTCGTATTTGTTGAGAGCCTGTAATAAACCCATGTTGCCTTGTTGAATGAGATCCAGCACATTGGCCCACTGATTGTGAAACTTAAATGCCATTTTCACAACGAGTCTAAGGTTTGAAGTGATCAAAGTGCGACCAGCTTCTTCATCGCCTTCTTCTATGTATTTAATGGCCAATTCTCTTTCTTCTTCAGGGTTCAGCAGTGGATATTTTCGAACTTCGGCTAAATATTGATTGAGCAGGTCTGTGCGTTGTAGTGATCCTGAACCGCTGACCAGTGCGGTCGATGATGAAGAACTATTGGAGCTCGAACCTGTACTGTTGGCAGATGTACTGGTGTTTGACTTAGATTGAGCTGTTGTGCTTTTTGGTGTTGAGTCCGGTGTGCTTGTCGAGTTAGACATGTTTTAAAGTCCAAGAGTATAAAATCAAATGTAAAAAATAGGCACGCTGTTATCAGTCAATATAGCATGTAACTGAAAGTTTGCGCACCATCCCAATAAGCACCATTTAAATGAAGTCGAAGCTTTATGTTTGTTTTGTATTGCTTTATTTTAGTCGTCAGTTCTCTGAAGCGCGTAAAACTTGTGTTTTTTGTCAGAGATAGAAAGTCTCTCAATCTCTTGATGCCTGTGGATTGGGTTTATTTCATTTCTGAACACCACATTATTCGACTTATTTGATATAGTATTTCTAACTATTGGTTGGAGTTTGATATGTTGGGTACTACTTCCCTTATCTTATCCCTAATGATTGCATGTGAAGGTGAGCCGGATACCACAGAGGTTGACCAAGCTCTTGAACAGTTCGAACCCAAAGGTCCTACTTTTCAAGACAGAGTAGACGATGTCAAAAGACGCATTGGTACAGGGCTTGAGGTAAATGCCATCGAAGAGTTGAACGGCATCCTTGGTCGCAGAGCCTCGGATGACCAGTACTGGCGAATGGTCTTTTATGTGGTGAGATCTGCACAAAATACCGCTGAAGTCAAAGCAGCAATAGAATCAGCTGAAAACATCAAAGCAGATGATGAGCGCTTTCAAGCCATTCAATTAGAGTTGGCACATAAGTTGGGTGATTGGCCAGAGATCATTAAACAAGCACAAACCAAAGACAGTGCAACGGCTGCCGCATGGATTGTTCGGTCTATTTTATCTGGAGAAGGTTCAGAACAATGGATTGGTGAACTTCCAATCATCGAAGAAAAGCCAAAGCGGCGCAAGACAGTGGCACCTGAAGAGCCCGTTCTACCAGATGTCTCGCCCGAGGTTGCGCTCTACCGTTTGGTCTCTCTCGATACATTTCCAGAGGGGCATCAAGTACATTATCAACAACTGGCCGATGGTTTGAGTGGAATTGAAATGTCGTTGCTGAGGGCTGAACTGGCTATCCGTTCCAACGACATTGAAAAGGCAAAGTCTATCTATCTTGGTTTGCTTGAAACAGATGACTTGCTTTTGAAACAGCGTATTCTGGGCGACCTCATACCCATTCTGTTTGGAGATGAACAAGCCAAAGTTTCTGAAGAGGCTTTGACTCTTTCGGTGAGCGAAGGGAACGCTGATTTGGGTAATAAAGCATTTAAAGGATTGGTGGATGCTTGGTCTGTTACGGGACAGCTCGGTCAATTGCCAGGCTTTATTACTGAAAAGTTTGATGAAAAGGACTTTACATTTAAAAATATAAAGCCCGGATGGGTTCATCATATGGTTGCGATGGCTGGTTTAAGGGGAGGGGCATTTGTTGAAGCGCTTCCTTTTGCCCAGAAGCTTCGTTTGGGAGATTCACAACCAGAAATCAAACAGTTTGGCGCTGAACTTGAAACACTTTTGGCCATTGAGGCTGGTCAATGGGATTACATTCAAAAGATGTTTTTTCCTTCGACTTTTGATGAAGAAGAAGGCGAGGGCAGTCAGGCCAAAGCAGAGTCTCAAGACAAGCAAACCAAACCTGAAGTTCCACAAACTGAAGAAAATGAGAAATCGACGGATGCGAAATCCGAGGACTCTGATACCGAAGAGACATACGAACTCACTGAACTCCAACAGGTTCTCGTAAAAGCATATCGTGGAGAAGGGCAATCTGTAGATTGGTCCCTGCTAGACGGTTATTCTGATGACCTTCGGCTACACATTATCATGAGTTTGAGTCGAAGAGGACTGACCAATACAAAAGAATTGCTTTCAAAACAACCTCAAAGTACCAATGTAATTGACTCGCTCAGTGTCGATTATAGGCTTCTAGAAATGGCGGTCGACAGTGGAGATCAAGCTGAAGCTTTGATTCAGACGAACCGACTTATTGAAGAGTATGGCCAAAGTTTCCCTAACTTTGTAACAGCACTGCGCATTCAGCAACTGGTGATGGGGGAACAAACAGAGGGATTTAATGACACAGTGACTTCTGGTCTTTGGAGCGCCCTTTCAAACCCATCAATTGAACCAGGTGCCTGTGATTATTCATTTTGTGCAGCACTCGAAGCCCTAAACGGCTTAAACTCGCAGGGTAAAGAGCAAGTGGTACGGCAAACACAACTGGTTTGGGAACAACTCCCGCTTCATCGCAAGGGAATATTCTCGACAGGAACCTCGATTGATGGTTCCGACGGTTTGGATTTTCCAGCACAGATAATGCCTTTAGTTGGCGAAACCGAAGACCACTTCGTAGGGCTAATAATCAGCTTTCAAGAGCTTGAACGCAGACGAGATCATTTCCGACAGAATGCCCAATTTGGCCTTAACCCCATTTATGGCCTCAATGATGAAATGGCGGCTGGCCTATTATCCACTTACCACCAAGTCAGACAGCAAATGATGGGCTTTTATGCTGGTGGTGTATTTCCAGGCGAAGCTTTTGAAGCCTTAAGCAACACCGAGAAAGAGGCTTTTACGGGTCACGAACTTGATCGAATAAAGCCATTGGGTCGAGTGGATATTTTCGGCTTACAAGAGCGCTTAGGTCGTGTCTCTCTTTTGTCATACAGCGAAGTCGCAGATAACTTAATAGGGGCCGTTATTTCTCCAGAATCTGCTGCAGTCTACAATCTCGGAAGCAGTGAAGAGATTAGAACGCTTCAAGAACAACATTTTCAAGCTCATGTTGCTGCTCTAGGAAAAGACTCCTTTGATCACACCTATGGACATCAGTTACGCCAAAGAATCTATGACCCTTTTGATGGGGATTTAAGAGGGTATGGGCGGTATATCGTAGTCGCTCCTGAATACTTTTATCAAACCACCTTCATGACTCTTCCTGAGCAGCAAGACGGCCTCTTGTCGCTTGAGCGAAATCGGACCATTACATACCTTCCAAGTTTGTATGAAATCAATAAGTCGGCTTCCGAGTTTGGTCCTTTTGAGTCCGACATTGTTGGCTTTGCGCGTCCGCTTAAAACAGATGCTTCTGTTGTAGTCGACCCACTCATGTCTCGGAATGGTCAACCTGCAGAAGTTGAGGTTGCAAAGGTACATTTTCGTCCTGACTCGCGTTACATCTATGTAGATGACAAAGTGACCTCCGAGCGGTATCTGAAAAGGGCCTTCACCTCTCGGTTTTTATTCCTGTCTGGCCTAGAAGGCAGTGCAACAGGTGGATGGTTGTTTGATGATGGAGAATTGACAATTTCTGAGATTCAAAGCAAACCAACTGTGCTTCAGACGGTTTTTATTGGCTATCACGGTGATTTTGAGCAGCAGTTTAGACGTGTACGAGCATTTATGAATGCCGGTGCCCGAACAGTTGTCGTTCCCGCTTGGGAAGTCCCACAGCCAGAACTTCATACCTATCTCCGAGGCATATTTGAAGGATTGACTAGAGATGACCCCTTACCAGCGTCACTTAAGTTAGGACGCAAAGAGCTCCTCCAGCAGCGCTTGAGAGAAAGCGAAGACGGCCAGATAGCTCCCAATCCAAGTATTTGGGGATCCTTTATTGTCTTTGGTCAGCCTTAGTCTCTTTCTCTTACACCATTCGTGGGCTTCGATTCCAATTGTTGGTCCTGATGGTCCAGTTGTGGCGGGTGTAAGTTCACATCCTGAATACTTGTTTTATCCCTCTGTTTCAGACCACGATTTTGGCTATGAGTCAATCTGGGTGGATTGGGAAACAGGACATCTTCAACTGTCTGCGGAGGACAAGTCTGGTGTTATTCGCCGTTATTCTGATGGGGTGTGGACACTTCCTGAAGTTCCTGAGGGCTTTGATTATCAGCAGCAGGGTCCGTTGCTCTTATCTGTGGTGGATACTCGAGGTGGACGGTGGAATTATCGGTATAATACGGACGGAAAGCTACGAGAAGTGAGTTGGCCAAATGGAGGTATTGTTCGCATTCGATACGGAAGTGATGGGCGAGTTACTCAGATACTAGGACCAAGCTCAGAGCGATTGGATGTGAGTTGGGGTGAACGAATTATCTTGGAGTATTCAACTGGACAGAGCTATCGCATTGATCTTGACGCTGACACACTGGACACTGGTTATCGGGTTCAGGATATATTTGGTCGTCAAGTTGTTGTAAAGCGGAATGCAAATGAGTGGCAAATACAGGATCCAAGAGGACTCACGACACTCATTGAAGAAACCGAAACAGGCCTTTCAATACAAGATGTCAATGGCTCCATTTGGCGTCTGAACCAGGACAACAAGCAATTGACAGAAGTCTTTGGGCCATGGGGACGGCAGAAGTGGCTGCGAGATGAAGATAAACTTGTGGTTATTGGGCCAGGGGGGCAGTCTCAAGTCAATCGTTACGATGACATGAATCGTATAGTAGAACAACAATTCGGTCTATATCGTCAACATTACAATTACAATACGGCAGGCTTGCTCAGAGAAGTTCGAAATGGTCTTGGTCATGCCATTTACTTAGGCTACAATCAAGACGGTTTTTTGCGTCGCCTCGAAGACGCAAGCGGTGGTGTCTTATCGTTATCTAGAAACACAAGCGGCCAAGTTGTCGAAATCATCGGCCGTTCAAATCAAGTGTGGCGCATTGAGCGCGATGTGATGGGCAGGGTGAAAAGACTTGTTACTCCCGAAGGACTGATTTTTGTATTACAGCGAAATGTCAGGGGAGAAATCACCGTTATTGAGGAGGCCTTTCTCGGACAGTGGGTAATTGACAGAGATGCGATGGGTAAACCTTCTCGTGTCACATTCCCACAGGGAGCAATATATTTATTCAATCACAACAATCAGGGTTCAATTCGGCGAGTGGTCTTGCCAGATCAGTCTCAGATTCATTTTAATTACGATCGTATGGGATGGTTAAACTCGGTCGATTACGGTTCTGAACCTGTTCGGATTATGAGAGACGCGCTTGGCCGTGTGCAGCGTTGGGGAGATCACAGACTTTCGTATGATATTATGGGCAACATATCAGAAATCGATGCTTGGTTAAAGTTTGAGCGTTCAAGTAATGGAAACATACAAAAGGTATCCTCTGGTGATTACCAGTTGTCTGTCGAGTATGACTTGCAGGGGTTTCCAGTGAGATGGACTGACACATATGAAGAATGGTCAACCATACGAGATCCAAACGGGCGGATCATAGAATTGAATACACCAGCCTTGATGGAAGTTAATAGAGACCCAAGAGGCTGGATTAATTCAATTCAATTTGGTGAGCTGGATTGGAGGTTTTTAAGGAACGCAAGCGGAAACTTACTCAAGGTTGTTCTTCCGAATGGGCAAAGCTACGGTTTTGAGCAAGATGCCTTTCAGCGACTCAATTGGATCCGTTATCCGGATGGGCTACTGCAACGGTACGATTGGACAGGCAGGCAGCTGCAACTTCAGGTTTTAGGTTCAGATGGGGGGCTCTTATCAGAGCGTCTTGTCGACTACGATGATCGAGGTCGAATTGAAATGACAGCCAATACAAATGGCGCTGAAATTCGTGCTGAATACGATAACGACGGGATCTTGAAGTCATTGAGTTCGTCCGACTCAATGATATACCAACACTCTGAACTTCAATCTTTATCAAGAGACGGAACGCTCATTACTTACGATGGTTCTGGACAGACAAACTCTATTTTGATGACACCCCCATTTTTACCCTATGGAAGTAATCAGTCTACATGGATGATTGAGCGCAATGAACAATCCGATATTCGAGTACTCGATGCCCAATCAGAAGCATGGTTTGTAGAAAGAGATGAGTTGGGACGGTTGAGCAATATGTGTTCAGCCATTGGCTGTTGGTCATTTCGCTATTCCCCTTTGGGATTAATGAGTGCTTATTCTGAACCTGGTGGATTCTGGACCCCCATGTTGTGGGCGCCATTTGCATCTGACTTGACTCCATCAAAGACGCCATTGCTAATGAAAGGAGCCAATCCCATTTTGGCACATGAAGGTCGTTTGCTTGCAGAGATTAAAGAGGATGTATCTCACGGATTGATATACGACGAATGGGGAAAGCTACAATGGCATCAGGAGAGTTTGGAAGTCCAATCAGTACAACATGGTATTCAGAAGCTTTCGCACGGGTATGCAGGCATCATGGGTAATGTTTGTGGTTTTCAACCCGTTTCCAATGGGCCAGAGTTTTGTGGACCGTTCAGCAAGGAGGTCATGTCAGGTGAGTATTTGTCTGCCAATCGGTTGAATTGGCTCCAAGACTGGCACCCTGCGTTTGAGCAACCCCTTAACCCCAGTTTGGAATTTGCACATACACTGGGATTAATCCAAAAGACGGCGAATGTAGATTGGAAATCATTGCCAACTAGACCATCTATTCCTTGGTTAAGTGCTCAGTTGGAGCAACGCAGTTTATGGAAAGAAATGGACATCAATCAACTGGCAATCAATCAAGCACCAGTAGAGTGGTGGCTTACCAGTTTGCTTATCAGTGGTCAGCCAGATCCGACATCCGCTGAGGTTTTAGCGTACTTCTTAAGTTCAGAAAACAGTCTTGAAGATCTCAATGAATGGCCCTACAAAGATGAATTTTGGTGGTTCCGTTCGGATAAATTTTATCCAGGGCTTGCAAATATTTCAAATACGGATAATTGGCACAGTAGTCTATGGTGGGAGTAGCTCAGTCGGTTAGAGCGCCAGGTTGTGGCCCTGGAGGTCGTGGGTTCAATTCCCATCTTTCACCCCACTTTAGTCCGCAGACATTTCGCCTGCGGACTTTTGGTTTTTCTTGTTTACGGTTGGCAATTGTGTCAGAATTGCACCAATTGTGACTAATTACTTTGAATAACTTGCAAAATGGCACGAAACATGTTTATAAAGAGTGCCGTTTTGCGAGAGTGGCGGAATTGGTAGACGCGCTGGGTTTAGGTTCCAGTGGGGTATCCCGTGGGGGTTCAAGTCCCCCCTCTCGCATTTCTTTATTTGTAAACTTTCACCTCAAGGTGTCACCATGGAATTTGATCTTCAAATTGAAGAAGTATCGCAAAGCCAACGAATAATGCACTTCGTGTTGGCCAACAAAATTGTTCAAGCAGAACTTGACAAAGAGTATGCAAGCATACAGAAGAATATTCATCTTAAAGGCTATCGACGAGGCAAGGCGCCACGATGGCTTATCGAGAAGAAGTATGCTTCTGGAATTGAACCTGAAGTGGCAGAGAAGTTAATTGACCGCATATACAAAAATGCGGACAAGCCATTTCAAGTGGTTGGCCGTCCTCAACTTGTAGATGAAATCGCTGGCCTTCCCAAGAAGGACGATTTCAAGTTCTCTGTACGTGTTGATATTTTTCCAGTCGTTGAAAATGTAAATTATCAAGGTCTTGAAATACCTTACGAGGCTCCCAATGTCACTGATGAAGCAGTTGAGCAAGCCATCGAAGCTCGGGTTTCAAGCAAAGCCAGCTACAGCGAACTTAAAGAAGGTGATGTAATCGGCGGTGAAGACTTTGCACTTGTGTCTTTGGTTCTCAAAGAAGGTGATGAGGTTCTCCGTGAAGAAAGCTCTACAATGTTAAATGTCAGCAATGAACGGTTCTATCCTGGGGTTGGTGAGTTGCTTGAAGGAATGACCGTTGGAGAAAGCAAAACAGCTGAAGCTACAATCGGAGAGTCCTCAGCATTTGAAGACCTTCGTGGAAAGACAGTGTCCGTTGAACTTACCGTGCAATCAGCACAGAGTAAATCGGCACCTGACCTAACCGATGAACTAGCAGTTGAGTTGGGCTATGAAAATGTTGAAAATATGCGCATTACCTTGGCTGACGAAATGCTTGAACGCCAAACCAGCTCTGCCAAAGAGCAAGCCCGAATTGCGATTCTTCAGAAGCTAGTAGGTGCCAACGAGATTGAAGTGCCTGAAGGGCTTGTTTATGATCAACTCAGCAACCTTGTGGAAGAAATGCGTATGCGCCGTGCGTACATGACTGGCAAGAACCCCAAAGAGATTCAGTTTACGGAACAAGAACAAGCCGGTTTCCACAATAGGGCTGCATTTGCTGCAAAGGCATCAATCTTGATTGCTGGCGTGGCCAAGTCTGAAAATATTACCGTTCAGGATGAAGACATTGAAGCTAAAATCAATGAGATTGCAGCAGCTCGTGGTGAAACCGCAACCAGCATTCGTGCTTACATTGAAAAAGAAGAAGCAATGCCTGTACTCAATGAGCGGATCGTAGAAGAAAAGACTTTGGATTGGTTGTTTGACAACTGCAATCTTGTCTCTCCAGAAGCGCTCGCTGAAGCCGAAACTGCTGAAGAAGCATCTGACAAAGAAGCCAGCGATTCAGAATAAACAATTACTTGGGTTGGAGTTCCTTGCATAAAGCGACAAAATGACCTAAATTTGTTTGACAAATGGTGTGGGGGGTATATTCTCAGCACACCATTTATTATTTTTATTCTTTAGCCATTTGAGGACTTTTTATGTCTCGATTTATTATTCCAACCGTTGTTGAGCAAACCCACCGTGGTGAACGGGCTTATGACATCTATTCACGCTTATTGATCGATCGCATTATCTTTCTAGGAACACCAATAGACGACGATGTTGCCAACGCCATCATCGCGCAATTGTTGTTCCTTGAGCAACAGGACCCTGACAGAGACATCAGCCTCTATATCAACTCTCCAGGTGGTGTTGTGACAGCAGGTATGGGGATCTATGATACTATGCAATACATCAAACCCGATGTGGCAACCATATGTGTTGGCCAAGCTGCATCGATGGGAGCTCTACTTCTAGCCGCAGGAACTGCTGGAAAACGAAGCTGCTTGCCGCATTCTCGGGTCATGATACACCAGCCCTCAGGTGGTGCCCGTGGTCAGGTTACGGACATACAAATTGCGGCTATGGAGTCACAGCGTATCAAGGACATGACTGCGAAAACGCTTGCCAAACATACGGGTAAGACTGTAGAGCAAATCAACAAAGACACAGAAAGAGATAACTTTTTGACCTCAGATGAGGCAGTGGCTTACGGTTTGGTTGACAAGGTGGTTTATCCCTTGGACGAAGCTCAATCAGAAGACGGTTGATTCATCTAGAGTGCGTTGATTGAACACACAGATTGAATGAATTTACTGTCTTGTGTCTTACAAACTTTGACAAAGGCGTTAACTAAAGAGGTACATGAGTGACCTCTTTTTTTTATTCTTCCAGTTCTTGGAGTCTGCATGAGCAATAAAAATTACATCCGAAAAAACCGCGATCTTATATGCTCTTTTTGCACGAAGTCCCAAAGAGAGGTACGAAAGCTCATTGCCGGACCACAAGTTTACATTTGTGATGAATGCGTAGATCTATGCAATAAAATCATCACTGATGAAATGGGTAAAGCAGATTATCAACACATCCGTTCAAGCATTCCTAAGCCTAAACAAATCAAGGCTCACCTTGATGAATATGTCATCGGGCAAGAAAGGGCCAAGCGGGTATTAAGTGTGGCTGTTCACAATCATTATAAGAGAATCGAAGCACGGCCTGATTACGATGAAGTTGAACTTCAAAAATCCAATATTTTAATCATTGGCCCGACCGGTACTGGAAAGACTCTTTTGGCCCAGACTTTGGCTCGGATGCTCAATGTTCCATTTACCATTTGCGATGCCACTTCCTTAACAGAAGCCGGCTATGTTGGTGAAGACGTCGAAAATATTATTCTGTCACTGTATCAGGCAGCCGAGTATTCTGCCGAAAATACCTTGAAAGGAATCATATATGTCGATGAAATTGATAAGATTGCCAGGCGTTCTGACAACCCCTCAATTACCAGAGATGTATCCGGTGAAGGCGTTCAACAGGCTCTTCTTAAAATCATTGAAGGAACTGAAGCCAATGTACCTCCAAAGGGAGGGCGGAAGCACCCACAACAAGATTTTTTGCAGATTGACACGACCAATATTTTGTTCATTTGCGGAGGTGCTTTTGTGGGACTTGATCGCATCATCGAACAGAGACTCAACAAGTCTGGTATGGGATTTGGACAAAATATTAAGCGTACCACTGATGTCAGTAAGTCTGAAACCCTCGCTAGAGTAGAGCCCGAGGACTTGGTGAGATTTGGCTTAATTCCAGAGTTTGTCGGTCGCTTACCAGTTTTGGCTACTTTAAATGAACTGGATGAAGAGGCGTTGGTTTCAATTTTAAGTGAGCCCAAAAATGCGTTGATAAAGCAATATCAGCGTCTTCTCGAAATTGAAGAGGTAAAACTAAAGTTTACTTCAGGTGCTTTGAAAGCCATCGCTCAAGAAGCCCTTAAAAGAAAGACAGGCGCTCGTGGCTTAAGGGCAATCCTTGAAGAATGTATGCTGGATGTCATGTACGACATTCCATCAAAATCCAATGTCAAGGAATGCATTATTTCAGAAGATGTGGTTCTCAAAAAGCAAGAACCCATTCTTGTTTATGAAAATGAAGCAGATTGGGCCTAAATAAAGGTCATGTTGCTTAGTCGACGCAAAAAAAATACCCTTCCATTGCTTCCCTTGAGGAATTTGGTTGTCTTTCCGGGACAAATCATACCGCTTCTCATTGAGCGGCCCTATTCTAAGGCTGCACTGTTGACAGCTTCTCAGGGAAACCGCCGTATGGTGGTTTGCATGCAGCGCAATCCCAACGGAGTTGACTTTTCCGAAGATGATTTACATACAGTCGGAACAGAAGTCCGAATCATTCAGTCTTTGCTCTTGCCGCACGGGAAATATCGTGCTCAGCTTGAAGGCGTTCGACGGTTGAGCTTCAAGAGCATCACGGAGAATGATGGAGTGCTCCTTGCCGAAGGCAAGACATTGGAGCCACTTGAAGACGAAAGTGTAGACTTTTTGCCTCTAAAACGCAGTTTACACGACTCATTTTCGAAATTGGTTCACCTGCATCCAAAACTTTCTTCAGAACTTCTAGGAGCCATTGACCTTGAACTGCCGGCCTCTTTGTATGCAGATCGCGTGGTTAGCAGTCTTAAACTGGAGCCCAAAAAGCAGCAGTTTTTCCTTGAACTGGATCGCGTTCAAGCTCGACTGGAGCAAGCACTTGTTCTGGTATCAAAAGAACTTGAGGTTCTAGATGTTGAACAACAGATTGCCCAAAGAGTGCGGCAACAAATGGATAAAAATCAGAAAGAGTACTACCTCAATGAAAAGCTCACTGCCATCCAAAAGGAACTTGGGCAATCGGAGCCTGACCCTGAAATTTTGGCCATTCAAGAACGGTTGGCAGCAGATGAATTCCCAACTGAAGTGGCGCAGCGTCTTGAAAGAGAACTTCGACGGTTGTCAAAGATGTCTGAGTTATCGGCCGAAAGTGGCGTCATTCGGTCATATTTGGATTGGGTTGTGAATACGCCATGGAGTCTACAAGCAGTTTTACAGGATAAGATCGCTCGGACGAGACAAGTTTTAGATGGTCATCATTTTGGCTTGAAGAAAGTAAAGGTTCGAATTTTAGAGCAACTTGCTGTTCAACAATTGAACCCTTATGGAACTGCTTCTGTCATTTGTCTTGTTGGTCCTCCGGGTGTAGGGAAGACCTCTTTTGCAAAGTCAATCGCTGAAGCCACAGGTCGACCATACATCAGACAAGCCATGGGCGGGGTAAAGGACGAGTCTGAGATTAGGGGGCATCGCAGGACCTATATTGGTGCAATGCCTGGGAAAATCATTCAATCACTTAGGCGTTCTGGTCATATGAATATGCTTTTGTGTCTTGATGAGATTGATAAAATCTCCAGTGACAGACACCATGGTGATCCTGCCGCAGCTTTACTCGAAGTCTTAGATCCCGAACAAAATCATGCATTTCGAGATCATTATCTGGATTTGGATGTGGACCTATCCCAAATCTTGTTTATCTGCACTGCCAATGATAAATCGGCCATTCCAGAAGCGCTCCGAGACCGGCTTGAATTGATAGAATTGCCCAGTTATTCTGAACAAGAAAAGATAATGATTGCCCGTCAATACTTACTCCCAAGGGCTTATGTGACCGTCGGACTGGACGAATCAGAAGTAACCATAACCAAAAGTGCTGTGGAGCGAATAATTCGATTCCACACCAAAGAAGCCGGCGTTCGTCAACTGAATAGGCTGCTCTTGGCGTGTCTTCGTAAGGTTGCGCTTCGGAAAGTAGAAAGCGGCCCAGTAGCACCGGTCTTTGTCCGTAGCAAAAATGTAGATTTATTGCTTGGTCCACCTCAATTTGGGAAGCGCCTTAATGTCAACGAAATGCGCATTGGTCGAGTCATGGGCTTAGGGGTAAACAGTTCGGGCGGTTCTGTGCTTGACATTGAGGTTTCAATCCTAAATGGGACCGGACAAGTAAGTCTAACGGGGCGTCTTGGTGATACCCTTAAGGAGTCCGTTCATGCAGGGTTGACATGTCTGCGCCGTCAACTTAAAGTCGACCTTGATTCTCGTTGGTTGTCGGAGCACGATGTTCATGTGCATTATCCGGGACCTGCCGCTCATGCAGATGGACCGAGCGCTGGACTTGTCATGTTCTTGGCACTTTGGTCTTCCCATCACGGGATATCAACGCCCGATGACATAGCAGTAACAGGGGAGGTGTCGATTCACGGTTGGGTTTATGCTGTTGGCGGTATCCGTGAAAAGATATTGGCAGCGCATCGTGAGGGTTTAAAACGCGTCATTATTCCTTACCAGAACAAACCGCAATTGGACGAAATTGAATCAACAGTTCTACAGGAGCTAGAGGTGATTTGTATTCGATCAGTTCAAGAGGCACTTGGAATCTTTTATCCAAATCAAAAAAAAAGTGACTGACTGTTGACACACTAAGTGTAAAAGAATAATACTATAATGTCTTCAGGGGCACGCCCAATTGGGCGAATAGCTCAGTTGGGAGAGCACCGGCCTTACAAGCCGATGGTCGCAGGTTCGAGTCCTGCTTCGCCCACCACCTTGATACAAAAATGTTCTTTAAATCTTTAAATTTCATTTCTTTGGTGCTGTAGTTCAGCTGGTTAGAATGCCGGCCTGTCACGCCGGAGGTCGCGGGTTCGAGTCCCGTCAGCACCGCCACTAAGCCTCTTGATTTACTCAAGAGGCTTCTTGGTTTTTCATGGTTATGGCATGAATATAACAATTGTCGTCAGGGTCTTGACTTTTCGATGGCAAGTTGGATAGATTGATGTCCGATATGCTATAAAGGAAAGTGATGAAGCATCCTATCCAGTTCTTGACTTTACTTGTTTGTTCTGTGCTTTGGGCATCGGAAGTAAAGGCAGAAGTGCCAACAAAGATTCCCCCGGACAAAGAACGGGGAGAAGCACTTTATCGGGAGTTCTGTGTCGGTTGCCATGGGCCACAAGCACTTGGCAATGGTCCAACTGCAGCCAGTTTTGGTTGGCAGCCTCAAGCCATGAGTTTGGCTGGTCGATATGACAACAAAAACATCGATGATGCCATTAAGATTATCCAGATGGGACAACTCCTCATGCCGGCTTATGAACAGCAATTTGACCGTCATGAGTCAAAGCGTATTATGATTTGGCTAAATGGCCTTGACCCAGTAAAAGGAGCGCCGTTGACTGAATCAAAAGAGTCTTCGGAAGACTCAGATGTGGACGAGTCAAATGAAGATGCAAGTGGCACACAGCCCGAAGTCAATACAGAACAAAAGTCAACAGATGGGGCCCCCGTTGAAAGTTTAGACAACAATCCTTCTATTACTGAACCAAGTTCTCAGGAAAGTCCCCCCCAGCCACCAGAAGAACAAGAATAATCATGATGTTCTATACTATTTTTGGATTGATGACTGGTCAGGACCTCCAAGAAGTCACGGATAAGTCCGCACCTGAGGAACGGGCCATAACCATTTATGCTGAGCGTTGCTCGATTTGCCATGGGGAGCTTGGAGCCGGCGATGGTCCAACTGCAATGGCGATGAATCCAAAGCCTACCGACTTTACGCAAGCATCTTACTGGACAAATCGCACTGACTCATATGTGATACAACAAATAAAGTATGGTGCACCTGAAGTTTTTATGCCTGCATTTCCAAAAATTCCAGAAAAACAGCTGGAAAGTTTGTTGGAGCTGCTTAAATCTTTTCAGACCAACAACAATGTATCCCCAATGGAGTAGAGGCCGTGTCTGAATGGATTTCAGCCATCATACTGGGTGCCATTCAAGGCCTTACAGAATTTCTACCAATCTCCAGTTCTGGACACCTTGCGCTTTTTCAGCAGTTTTTACCCACGCCTTCTGATCCCTTGTTTTTTGACTTGGTGTTGCATCTCGGCTCTCTGGTACCGGTCTTGTACCTCTATCGCTCGGCAATTGGTGAAATCATTCGCGACTGTCTGCGGTTTTCTTCTGAGTATTGGAATCAGTCTGGGGTAAGATTGGCCATTGCTGTTTGTCTGGGCAGTGTTCCCACCGCTGTCATTGGATTGCTTTTTGAGGATGTTATTTCAGCAATGTTCCATGCACCCGAAACCTTGGCTATTTCATTTGCAGTGACAGGTTTCGTTTTATGGTTTACCCGAAAACTTGTCCCGGGAAAGATGGCGCTTCATGAATTTCCTTGGTGGTTGCCATTGGTCATCGGATTGGCTCAGGGGTTTGCCGTCACGCCTGGAATTTCGCGTTCTGGCAGTACCATCGCCGCCGCACTGTATTTAGGTGTCAACCGCGAACTGGCCGCAAAGTTCTCATTTTTACTGTCAATACCTGCCATTCTTGGTGCATTTCTATTGAAAGCCCGAAAAGCTGCATTGGTTGATAGCCAACTTGGTATCTATATTGTCGGGGCATTGGTGGCCGCAGCTGTTGGTTATCTGGCACTCAAAGTATTGGTTCGTTTGGTAAAGCAAGGTCAGTTTCATCATTTCAGTTGGTATCTTTGGACAGTCGCAGTTGGCGCCCTTACACTGGGCATTCTTCAATGATCTGAATCCATTTCGTTTTCGCTTATTACCCTAATTTTTAAGGTCAATTCATTTGGCTTGTGAATGGATTTTGACCTTGACAAGACACATACAATCGAATAGATTTCAACTGATACGGGCTTAGCTCAGTTGGTAGAGCATCTGATTCCAAATCAGAGGGTCGTGGGTTCAAGTCCTACAGCCCGTGCCATATCAAAACCTCTGCTGTGCAGAGGTTTTTTTTTGTCTCTTCCGAGACATTCAGTGTCTGTAAATCCATTTGAAATGGGTTATGTACGCTTGCATCAAGGAGGATCTCATGGGCCAAAATCCATATCTCGATACTGAAGTTATTCCACCCCCAAAGAAAGCGTATAAACTTCATCTACGCAATACGGGTGAAATTTTTGAGGTTGACCCTGATGCACTCCCAGAGCATCATGACGGTCAAAAAGGGTCAATTTTGAGCATCCTAGTTGAAAACGGGGTTGATATTGACCATGCTTGTGGGGGGGTAGTGGCTTGTTCCACATGTCACATCTATGTCCAAGACGGTTTTGATACGGCACCGGAACCCATTGAAGAGGAAGAAGACCAACTTGAGTTTGCACCAGCGGTTAACGATACATCTCGTCTTGCTTGTCAATGTGTGCCTGACGGAAGCGCTGATGTGACTGTCGAAATACCGGCTTGGAATAGAAATAAAGTATCTGAGGAGCACTAGTCATGAACTCATGGACAGTGGTGACAGGGGCAAACCGAGGGATTGGGTTGGCCTTGGTAAATCAGCTCAAAAGCAGAGGTAACCGTGTGCTTGCGGTATGTCGAAAATCATCGCAGGCACTGAATCAAATTGGCATTGATGTCATTGAGGGCGTGGATGTCACAAATCCAAGTTCCTTTAAACCACTCCTGAATTTTCTTGAAAATAGCTCAGTCGAATGCCTAATTAACAATGCTGGAGTGCTGTTTAGGGATGGACTTGAGTCTTTATCCGTCGAAGAAATACGCCTCCAATTCGAAGTCAATGCCCTAGGCCCATTGTTTCTGACCCAAGCGTTACTGACTCACTTCACTCAAGGTTCCAAAGTGGTCATTATCAGTTCTAGAATGGGATCAATCGCAGATAATACTTCGGGTGGTATGTATGGTTATCGGATGTCTAAATCGGCAGCTAACATGGTAGGCCAGTCTCTATCGGTGGACTTGAAGACAATTGGTGTGGCCGTTGCTGTTTTGCATCCTGGTTATGTTCGCACTGAGATGACTGGTGGGAGAGGGTATATAGACCCTGAAGAGTCTGCTACAGGTTTGATTGAGCGGATGGATTCATTAACACTTCAAAACAGTGGTGGGTTTTGGCATGCAAACGGAGAAATACTTCCATGGTAGTTGCGTCTAAAGATGCGCCCAAAACCTTCGCACAGAAAATCCTAGCTGGTTGGCGTTCTGCGCTAATGGCTGGGCTTCTTGCTTTAGCACCGATTGCCATTACTTTTGCGGCCTTTGTATACTTGGTACGCTTAAGCGACGGTCTGGTTAGTATACTCCCTCATGCATGGCAACCTGAGCAAATATTGGGTTTTCCAATTCCTGGCCTCGGAATTGTTGTGGCTGTCGTCTTCATCAGTCTTGTCGGCTTAATGACACGAAATTACATTGGTAAAAAAGCGGTTCGAGGTCTTGAATATTTATTTGAACGGGTTCCGGTTGTCAGAGGCGTTTACAACAGCATAAAGCAATTGAGTGATACTTTGCTGACTCCCAAGGAAAAGAGCATTCATGAAGTTGTCATTATTGAATATCCACGAAAAGGGATATGGTGTTTTGCTTTCTTGACGAATGACAACTCTTGGGCGCTCGATGTTAATGGAAAGCCACTGATAAATCTTTTTCTACCATCGACACCCAACCCAACAACGGGCTTTTACCTGTTGGTCCCCGTCGAAGATGTCTACCGTGTGGACATCAAAACTGAACAAGCTGTTAAGCTCATTATGTCCGCCGGGATTGTGTCACCTGACAATCAATTGAAGTTAACCCCATTTATGCCTCCGAATCAGACATTGTCGCCAGATGATGCAAATCCAAACCCGACTTCAGCCATCGATACATAACCGTCTCCACCAATGATAAGGTGGTCCAACAAGTTCAAACCCAACAATTGCGCCGACTCTTCAACTCTTAATGTTATTGCAATGTCTTGCTGAGATGGCTTGGGGTTTCCACTGGGGTGATTGTGTGCCAAAATAATCCCTGAGGCTCTCATCACAATGGCATAATACAGCACCTGTTTGGGGTCAACCACGGTCATATGACTTGAACCACTGCTCAACCGACGATGCAGCAAGACCGTCTTGTTTCGATTGAGAAATAAGGCATGAAGTTCTTCATGGATGAGCCCACTCAAAAAAGGGGCTAGGTAATGGTAGGCTTCGGTGGGAGTTGTGATGGATGAAGGTGAGTCTTCTTGCTCAAAAAGACATCGACCCAGTTTGAATGCGGTGATAATGCGTTGAATCCGATATGGGGTCATCCCACTGACCATCTTCAAGGCATTGGGGTCCGCATCTGCAATCCCTTTCAGACCGCCAAAGTGAGTCATTAACTGTTCGGCAATTGTCCAGTTTTGTTTGCTATCTTCTCCTAGAGCCTGTGCGATCAGATCAAGGTGCTTTGATTTTTCTGTGATGTACAATGTGTTTGTCATATGGTTCATACTGGCCTCCAGATTGAGTGGAAGCAAGTTTGATACCGTATAGACTACACTTAAGTTTTCAAGGATTGAAGGTCACTTCTATGGTAAATATGACATGCTCGTCATCAAACATGACCATGGGGTGTCGAGAAACCGAGCCGAGGTGACGAAGGGATTCGTCAGTGGCATTCCAATGCTGAAGCGGAACCTGAATATAGACACGGGCAAAGTTCGTTTCGTTGTCCAGATAATATGGATTTAATGGTTGTTTTGACAAGTCAAGGAGTTTTCCCGAGTAGCGTTTTGCGAGGGTATCCAAAGCAAACAGAACATTTGCTGTGGCAAAGCCAATTGAGTAAAATTCATTTTGATTTTGTTTAATCTCGATGGTTTGATTATCATCTTCCCATTCTGGTACATACGGCGTTTCAGGGATGAAGGTAACCGTCGGGATTTTTGTTCTTTTTGATGTGCTTTGAGGCTTTGGAGTTTCGGTGGGAGCAATTTTTGCGATTGATTCGGGAACAGCTGTTTCCTGTGGTTTGGACAATTGAGGAGAGAACAAGTCATAGGCAGAGGGAATATTCACTGGAAGTTCAATGCGATTTGGAGAGGTCACTTCAAGAATACTCCCCATATTGACCTGTTGTGGTGCCGTTGGGGCTTCGGGAATGAGAAGAATGAGGCAAACTGCTGCCACAGCCAAACTGGTCCAAACATAACCATAGTTGGATGGAAAAGGAGCTGATTT
>JAYYJC010000229.1:0-10000 GCA_036146655.1 Myxococcota bacterium
GGTTTTATGACATAAAACGAATCATATTAAATATAATTGTATTATTAATATATTACATGTGTCTTATTTTATTTAATATAGATTATTAATAATACACTACAAAGCCTTACTCGCACTTTTCTTCAGTTTTTGAGTTTGATATGTGCCGTTCTTTCAATTTTGCATGCGAGACGGACTGTACTGCCTGAAGAGGACTAAAAATGAAGATTCGCCGCCGATTTTACGGAAGCGAATCAAAATTAGTCCAGTATGTACAATACTTATTTTGAAAATATGAACTTTGATTTTATCAATACATCTTCTTTTATGAGGTTATCTGGCTTGCCTGGATAAACAATGTTCCAAAGGGTTCTATTGATTGAAAACTCAGCAGCAACGGTCACCTCCCCTTCTTCGACAGACACATTGGCTGGAAATGCAATCGCCTTGGTGATGCCTCTCATACCAAGCTCACCTTTGATCAAATGAGAAGAACCGGCAATCTCCTTTTTTTCAATTCCTGTGCTCTTAAATGTGGCTGTGGCAAATTTGTCCACCTCAAAAAAATCAGCTGATCGAAGATGACCTGTAAGCTTATCGTTGTCAGAAAAGACAGAAGTCATATCAACAGAGACATTAATCACTTGTAATGCATCATCTTCAACCACAATGTTTGTCGAAAAGTTTTTAAATCCACCAGTGTGATCACCGGTCACCTTTGCACCAACCCACTCGAGTTGACTGTCAGGGGATTGTGACCAGTCTGTTGTCTTTTCTTGGATTTCTCCAGCGTCACCAGATGGTGTTTCTGCATCACTCTTGTCAATTGTCGGTGCGGGCTTTATTTCTTCCACAACAGCGGCAGGTTTATTATCAATTTCAGATGCACAACCACAAAGCAATGCACTAACCAAAACAATTTTTCTCATGAAATGGTCTCCTATATTAGAGTTTGGCCATGAAAGTATTTAGTCCAACTTTCGACAATGTAAATCGCCAAAATACAATCCGAAGATTCAAGTCGCATATAGATTATCGTGTTGCCCAGCTGAGTTGAGGTCCCAGCATCATACCCACATGTGCACTTCGAACCTTGCCCTCACCGTCAATGATGACTGTGGTGGGCAGGGTTTCGACGCCATAAGCCCGTTGAACAGATTGTGAGGCCCGTACCACAGGATAACGAATGTCTAAGGACTTAACCGCCCGTTTAAGTGATGCTTCAGTGCCGTCTACGGCAGCTCCTAAAACCACCACATCAGGATTTTCTTCGGCAAAATCTGAAAAAGTGGGGATTTCCATTTTGCAGGGCCCACACCACTCGGCCCAAAAATTTAAGACGACGGTCTTACCATGTAAATCGGACAACTTATATTGAACACCGTTAAGATCAGTTAGCTCCCAATTCGGCGCATTTTCTGGCAGTTCAGGAGATCGCCAAACACCAATTGCCCAGAAGCCAAAAATTGCCAAGAGTGCTGCAATACCCCAATCAAATATTAGGCGACCACCACGGGCAAGCCATCCACGCTCAATCTCATTCTCAAAAAGATCATCATCGTCACTCATTCTGGGACCTCTGCCATTCATCAATGCACCGACTGGCGTAGTGCCTTCTGACATCATCGTAATTACATCGATATTCAAGTCGACGCAACATGGCGTAAATACCAGTGAGCGCTCGGTGTAAAAATATGAGTTCTCTTGGCGAACGAATTTCAGGGTATTTTAATATCTTGGAGCCGAACCCTTTCACATCTTCCATCAAGCTGTCATCTGCTGAGCCCGCTGTGTATTCACCTGCACGAAACGGGCGTGCAAGAATGTTGGCAAACTCCCAAAGGACTGCTTCTGCTTCCGGATTTTCACTTAAAAGCATTTTCATGCGGTAGGCAATTTGAAGCATTTCTGAGCGTTCGTTGTCAACCAGGTGGTTGCCTAAAGTCGCATATTGTCCGACGAAAGGTAATGAAAAGCGTTTCACACATCCAAAATCAATGAGTCCCACGGTTCCATCTCGCTGGAAAAGAAAGTTTCCGCCATGTGGGTCTGCATGAAGCGCACGGTTAACATAAAGCATTTCATGAAAAACAGTGGTCAGGATGCTCCCTGCCCGCTGCTTGGCTTCATCAGAAGCCGTCTTGAGAAATAAATCAAGATTTGACCCTGTAATCCGAGACATTGTCAGGACTCTTGGTGTACATAATTCTGCAATGGGAGTGGGTACAACGACCCCTTCTACCGATTCAAAATATTCTGAAAAGGCTTCAATATTTTTCCGTTCTTGCTCGTAATCCAATTCTTCCATCAATCGAGCTTTGATTTCGTCAAAAATCATATCGATTTCTTCTTTGGGTCGACGGAAAAATTTTCCGGCAAGCAAAATGGATTTTAGAGCTGCTAAATCAGTATCGACCGAATACTCAACCCCTTCATGGAGGACTTTTATCACAACAGAGCGACCATCCTTAAGCCGAGCAGCATGAGCTTGGGCCAAAGATGCCGTGCCCAGTGGTTCTGGATCAATTGATGCAAAATTCGAATGAACATCGCCAAGTTCACGCTCAATCACACGCTGAATATCAGTATAAGGAACAGCCTGGGCTTGGTCATGAAGCTTAGAAAAAATTTGTGCCAACTCAGGTGATATGTCCATCGTATCTGCCAAGAGTGCCAGTGACTGACCAACCTTCATCGCAGCACCTTTGATTTGGCTCATCGTGTCTGCAACCCGTGTGGCATTTTCAATGTGAAGTTGCTCGAGAGATTCAGCCTGCACTTCGTCGCTTTGGAAAACCCCTTTGATCCGTTGGCCTAGGTAACTCGAAGAGACTTTAGAGGTCAAACCTCCAAGGACCGCTAACCTTTTAAGCCTTGAGTTTGATTTTGCCATGACATTTCCGATGCAAATTGTTGGCAGAGATGGTTCTAACCAAACGACCATCAGTGTTGATGTTTACATGCTCTTTTAAGAGCTGGAAAGCATGATTGCGGTGGTTTATTTTTTCTCTCTCAACAGTCGGCAACTCTGCGAAACGAGTTCCGTTTGGCTCAAGACAGAAGATGGGATCAAAGCCAAATCCATGACGGCCTCTGGGCGGCCAAGCCAAATGTCCATCCACATGCCCTAAAACACTGATGACTTCTGTGCTCGACCAGGCAATTGCCAAGGCACAGTAAAGTCGAGCAGGTACGCCCTGCATTGCAAATGGTTTAAGGGCTAGAATTCCTTCAGTCCACCCACCTTTTGACATTGCAAATCTCTTAGTGTGTATTCCTGGCTTGTTGTTCCAGCTCGGTATACACAACCCTGAGTCATCTCCAAGTGCGGGATAAGCAAGTCGAGAGTTGGCATGTACGGCTTTCAGAATGGCATTTTCTTCAAAACTCTTACCCGTCTCTTCCACATCAGGAATACCCAGTTCGCTGGCAAACCCTAAGCCGGTTGGACTGCCTTCGAACAGACGAGCAAGATCAAGTGCTTTGCCCTGATTGTGAGATGCAATCACAAGATCGATCATTGTTTCAAATCTTCAAGACGTTGGAAAGAGGATGATTTAACGGCCGATGATCGAGAGGAACTCTCGTCGGGTTTCGGGATTGTCTCGGAAACAACCAAGCATTTTGCTGGTTACCATCGTGACTCCAGGTTTTTTTACACCTCTGGTGGTCATACATTGATGAGCAGCCTCAATCACAACGGCTATGCCTTGTGGCTCAAGTACCTCTTGTATGGTGTTGGCGACTTGTGCTGTCAGTTTTTCTTGTATCTGCAGACGCTTGGCGTAAACTTCGAGAACACGAGCAAGTTTAGAAATGCCTACCACACGGCGGTTGGGGAGGTAAGCAATGTGTGCGACACCGATAATGGGAACCATGTGGTGCTCACAATGGCTTTCCAGACGAATGTCTTTGAGGACAACCATTTCATCGTAGCCATCTGTTTCTTCAAATGTTCGTTGAAGTATCTCGATCGGATCTTCTATGTAACCGGCAAAAAACTCTTTATATGCACGTGCAACACGATCCGGTGTACCCACGAGACCTTCACGGTCAGGATCATCACCAGCCCAACGTATTAAAGTACGAATGGCTTCTTCAGCTTCAAGTTTGGATGGCATACGGCTCCTAAGTGCGATTTGCTCTTGAATTATTTGATTCTTCAAGGTTGTTGATTCTAAGGGCATTGTTTCTCCAAAATGTTGTGTATAATTTAAAATAACAGAAATTGACCTGAACACAAATTGAAATGCTTTTCTCTCTCTTGGCCTGCACTGACCCTTCAGTGATACCACAAGCACCCGTTACACACCCACTTCCTGATGAGACAGTATGGGATGTCATCCTCATTGGTGGTGGTGCTTCTGGGTTGTCAGCTGCAAAACGATTAATCGAAATTGGACGGACACCTTTAATAATTGAACAGCAATCCAAACTTGGTGGATCAGGTCTTTATGCAGGACGATATTTCGGTGTGGATACGCCCTGGCAATCCCAGTCTGGAATAGATGACAGTGTTGAAATGGCCTTAGACGAATGGACTTTAAACACAAAATGCCAAACACACCCAGCACTGGAAGATTTTATTACAGAAAGTGCTTCTATTCTAAACTGGATCGGAGCTGAATATTTTAATGAAGTGCATTTCAATTCTGATGTTGGCTGGCGGATCCACCCACTTAATCCCGAAATGGGAAAACCACCCATTGCACAATGGGCCGAAGAGCTTCAAGACTATGCACTAACCAATACCACGGCGATTGAAATTACCCATCACAATGACGGCTACCGGATTTTGACAGACACTGGGCAGCGATTGCTAAGTAAAAACATCATCGTTGCTACGGGAGGATTTGGACGTAATATTGCGCTTATCCAAGAAGTTTATCCAAGCATGGCCGAAAATCTTTGGCACTCTGAAGCATGGCCATATGCCTACGGAAGCGGACTCGAACTCCTTTCAACACTTGCAAGTGTAAACCCATTTGTTTCACTTCATGTGCATGGCGCCACAGACCCATTACTGGGACAGCCTGAAGTCATGATTATTGGTGCACTGTCAAAAGCACTGATTGTAAATCAAGCGGGTGAAAGGCTTTATAATGAAGAAGATTTTGAGCAGATTCATTTTGGTGCATCACAAATTAGTCAAAATTCGTTTTATGCCCTTTTTGATGAACCACTTTGGTCAAACACAGCCTTTAAAGCATTGTCATTCAACCACCCAGACCTTGAAGACCAAATGTTTACCTCAAGCCAGTATGAAGGAAATGAAGCTGTTTCGTCAGCTGAAACATGGACTCAACTCGCAACAAAAATAGGCATTGATTCGGACAGACTGGATCACACAGTACAGACTTACAACTCACACATACAAGAGAATCTTGATCCATTGGGAAAAGACCTCAATGATTCACCTGCAATCGGTCTTCCACCACTGTATGCGCTTCCACTTCAGTATTCAACAGGTCGAAGCTTTAATGGCGTACGAACCAACGAAAACATGCAGGTCTGCAATGAAACAAAGTGCCATCAAGGATTGTATGCCGTTGGTGAGATTCAAGGATTGATGTGTGCTTCGGAGGGTGGCTACAATGGTTCAATCACTGCAGCCATTTATTCAGGTTACACAGCAGCAAACCACATTGGTAGCTTAGAATGATCCTCCTTTATATGGCAACAAATGCAATGGCTGAGGAAGAATCCAATTCGAAACACCGATTTGTTTCGGTCTGTAAACAGGTAACTAACAAAAACATTTACGATGCCTCTCCCTCTGAACAAGCAATTTACAGCGTTTTAAAAGGACAATATTTTTTGGAAGATTGTGACTTACTTTGGCAGTTTATAAACCAACAAGAAAGACTGGTCATTACCAACCAAGAGATCAAGGATTTCCACCTTTTGGATGGGCACAACCATTTGCTTTACCTAAATATCGAAGGCAATGCCCTTGCACAATCTGAGAGTCTCCCTAATATTCCTCAACTCAGATACCTAAACCTAAGCCACAATAAACTCCAAAACTTCCAAAACGCACCAGAATACCCCCAGCTTAAAACTTTACTGGTAAACCACAATGCATTGAACAACATTGAAGATATCATGCAATATCCCACATTAGAGTGGATTGATATCAGTTCTAATGAAGTTGTTAACATTTGGCCGGTCCATCAGCTCCAAGAACTCAAAACATTCTATGCTTCAGACAACAATATCTCGAATATTTTACCTTTATTCAACTTAGAGAGTGTCATAAGTCTTGCACTCAACGACAATCCGATACGGTTTTGTCCAAGAGGTACTTGGACAAGGGTAGATGGTCAAAGGATGGTTGTTCCAGCATTTATACAACACTATTGCATTCATTTGAGACAACAAGAGACCAAGGCGATTTTCAAGAACGAGACCAATACCGATGAACAACAGGAATGAGAACAATACATAACGCTATTCGAAGGGGCTGTGTTAACTTAGTCGCCGCATAAGCAATGGCCAAAGTTCCGACTTCTGGAAGCCCAACAAACCAGCTCCCAAGAGAGCTCAAATCAAATCCAAATGTGATCAACCCCCAAAATGTAAAAAATGTCGTTGCAAAGATCACCAGATAAGTGCCTATTGCAATTCCTCCATATTCTTCAATCAAATGATTTATACGGCTCATAAGTACTCTCCATGCCAACTATCCATATCGCTTCACACCCAATGAAACAAATCACCATACAATCATTACAGTCGCTTTTTGACCGTTTGATTGAAGCCAATGTGCCCATTGGTACGGCATGTGGAGGCGAACAAATCTGTGGAAAATGCATCTTCAAGGCAGAACCGATGGCACATATATCTCAAGAAAGCTTGTCAGAACAAAATTGTAAAGATCGGAACAATGTTCCATCCGAGTTCAGATTGGCGTGTCATGTGACCATCACAGATGACATTACCCTCACTTATCCAAGCGATTTTCCAATGACAATTGACCTCCAAGAGCCGCATTCAAAAGAGTGAGGAAATCCGTTATTTCAGATGATGGCAGACTGAGATTTACCAAAATCTTTTCTTGATAACTAAATTCTACAGCCATGTTGGGAAATTTTGAAAGGACACTTCGAACAGCACTTTCCTGATCATAAGAATAATTGAATTGAAATCTGCTCGTTGGAATATACGGTTCGAGCTGTGCGTGTGACAAAACCGTTTGACAAGCCAGACCATAGGCTCGTACCAAACCACCAACCCCCAACTTGACCCCTCCAAAATAACGGACAACAACAACCAAAATATTGACAATGTTGTGACCGGCAATCGGTTTGAGAATCGGGACACCTGCCGAACCATGTGGTTCGCCGTCATCCGATGTACCCTCTGTACCATCAAGCATTCTCCAGGCATAACAGAAGTGTTGAGCCTTGGGATGACACTCTTTTATCCGCTTAATCTGAGACAAGACATGGGCTTGTTCTTGTAAAGGGACAGCAAAAGCGATAAAACGAGAGTTCTTCTGTTTATCAATTTCAACTTGTGTTGGTTCGACCAAGTACAACATTGTGATATGTGCCTTACGGAGAATTGACGATGTATCATGTTGCCACTCATTCTGGAAAATTTCACGCAGACGATGTCCTTGCATTTGCAATGCTCAAGGAATTTTTGTCTCCAAATTTAAGTCTGACACGCACAAGAGATATGACCCTTATCGAAAAGGCTGACATCGTATTTGATGTTGGAGGCATATTTAATCCTGAAAATGGTCGCTTTGACCATCACCAAAAAACCTACGAAGGTCCACTATCAAGTGCAGGAATGGTTCTGAACTGGCTTGAATCGGAAGCACACATAACCCCAAAAATGGCCACCACACTCCGAGAAAGAATTGTAAATTATGTCGATGATGTCGACAACGGTCGTTTATTTCCAAATCCATCAACACCCTGCTTTAGCACCATCGTAGACTCATTCAATCATGGGTGCAATGACCTCGATGCGTTCAACAACGCCTTTGTGAAAGCCAGTCAATTCGCCCAAACGATGGTAAGGGGGTTCAAAATAGAGATGGAAGAGGTGACACAGGCCAAGAATGCTGTCAAAGAAGCGATGCTTCAGGCAGAAGCTCGAAACTCAAACATGATAATTTTAAAAGAGTACATCAAATGGAAACCGGCTTACTTTGAGTTGGGCGGCGCCCAACACCAGACAGAGTTCATCGTATTCCCAACATTACAGAATACCTACCAGTGTGTGGCCATTTCACCAGAAGAAAACAGTTTTGCACAAAAACGCTCATTCCCGACTGAATGGGCAGGATTAGTTGACGATGAACTCTCTGCTGTGTGTGGCGTTCATGACGCTGTATTTTGTCATAAAAACCGATTTCTATTTATTTGTAAAAGCCAAGAAAGCGTATTTAAAGCCATGAAAGCAGCCAAATTGCTGACAGAAGACTAGTCTCGCTGAGCGTCCTTTTGACGAAGGCGTTTTAACTCCAATCGATGTGCCTTTCGGATGTCTGCCTCTTTGGCCCTGCGATGGAACTCCGCATCTTTGATTAAATTAAGTGAGGGAAGTTGAGTTGGCTTACCCTGCTCGTTCAGAGCAACAAAAGTCAAATATGCTGAGCAGCAATGCCTGCGTGCACCAGTCATCGGATCTTCGGCCAGAACACGAACGCCAACTTCCATTGATGTACGCCAGACTTGATTGACTTGAGAAAGAAAGATCACCACCATTCCTTTTCGAATAGGCTCAAGAAAGTGGAGTTGATCCATGGAGGCTGTGACCACTGGCCCTCTGCAAAATCTCTGGGCTGAAACAGCAGCACAAATGTCACACCAGGCCGCAACCTGACCGCCAAAAATTGTACCATGGTTGTTGGTATGGCTCGGTAAAACAATTTGTGTCATCTCAACTTGGGTATCTAATGGGGACCGCACAGTCATATCTCCTCCAGTACACGGCTCATTATAAGCCGATATTTTAAAGAACACCGTAAAAGAAAATGACATGAACACTATTCAAATTGGATCAAAAGCTGCATTCCCTACGCTCGAACCACGCATTTACCTTAATCACGCTGCTATTTCTCCGCCTTCTCGACAGGTAATTCAAAAGAGCATGGTTGTTTTGCAGGACTATGCCAAGCAGGGTGTGGGTGCTGTTTTTAAATGGGTGGAACAGAGAGAAGTACTTCGACAAACCTTGGCGGATTTAATTCATGCCAAACCAGATGAAATTGGATTGTGCGCCAATACTACGAGTGGAATCATCCACATTGCACATCTTATCCCATGGCAACAAGGCGCTAAAGTCATCTGCTTTAAAGGTGAGTTTCCAACAAATGTTACGCCATGGCAACAAGCTGTAAATAGGTGCAATGGCGAAGTCATATGGATTGACCTCAAACGGTTTACAGAAAATCCAGAGAATGCACTTACAGAAGTGGACGCTGCGTTGAAAACAGGCGCCACCGCATTGGCCTGCTCAGCTGTTCAATTTCAAACTGGCCTTCGAATGCCTCTTGAATCCATTGGAAAATTATGTAAAAAATACAACACCCTATTTGCAGTAGATGCGATACAAGCTTGTGGAATAGTACCTATCAATGTTCAAAAACTGAACATTGATTTCCTCAGTTGCGGCTCCCATAAGTGGTTAATGGGCATTGAAGGTTGTGGATTTGTTTACATTAATGAACGAATTTTTAAATCCATGACCCCTCAAACAGCTGGCTGGCTAAGTCATGAAAATGGACTCTCATTTTTATTTGATGGGCCCAATTTGCTTCAGTACAACCGTCCAATCAAAAGAAATGCGTCCGTTGTCGAGCATGGCGCCATGAATGCCATTGGATTTGCAGCCCTCGCAGCCAGTGTTGAAGACATTATGAAGCTAGGAGTGACTAATATTTACAGACATGTGCAACAATATCACGATGGACTTGAAGAGATCTGTGTTTCCCATGGGTTCACCTCAGTGAGAGCGACATGTCCAGACCAGCGTTCTGGAATAATAAGCTTCAAGCATCACA
>JAYYJC010000230.1:0-10000 GCA_036146655.1 Myxococcota bacterium
AATTACAAATTACTTCACGGTTAGCTGATCTATTTTTGAACAGAGGCATCTCGTGCTCAACTCCAGACGGTTACTTGCGCTTTTCGCCACATTGGCCCAATGGCCTCAATGAACTTGAGGAGATTAATCAGATTTTGGCTGAGATCGTCTCAGACGCAAAGCGAGACCAATAAGCCAGATGGACCATAGGGAAATATCCCCTCGGACAGCCTGACAAGTTCCACTGTTTTTACTGTCAGAACCGCCTAAGTTAGACTCATCATCAGATGAAGGCTCTCCTGAAGGCTCTATCGCTGGTTCTCCGGAAGGTTCCGTAGAGGGTTCGCCTGATGGCTCTCCACTTGAACTTTCATCATAAGCGTCAGGAATTCCATCGCCATCGCTGTCCCCCTGACCTTCTTCGCTGTCGGGGACGCCATCTCCATCCGAATCCTCATCAAGATGATTGGGAATCCCATCGCCATCCACATCGGTATCAGGAACACCGTCACCATTTACATCGACATTGTTCTCATCGATGGTATCAATTCCATCCCCATCGTCATCAGTGTCAAAGGCGTCAGGAATACCATCATCATCACTGTCACCTTGACCTTCTTCACTGTCCAAAATGCCGTCGCCGTCTGAATCCGTGTCAAGATGGTTGGGGTTTCCGTCTCCATCTATATCTGTATCGGGAACACCATCGCCATCCACATCCACATTATTTTCATCAACAGAGTCGATCCCGTCAACATCATCATCACTGTCAAAGGCATCTGGAATAACATCCCCATCACTGTCATTGAGGCCCTCTTCGCTGTCTAAAATGCCGTCGCCGTCTGAATCCGTGTCAAGATAATTGGGAAGCCCTTCTTGATCGATGTTTGTATCGGGAACACCATCGCCATCCACATCCACATTGTTTTCATCTGTGGTATCGATGCCATCGCCATCATCATCGGTGTCAAAGGCATCCTGAACACCATCCCCGTCACTGTCGACAAATCCTTCTTCACTGTCTAAAATGCCATCCCCATCCGAGTCCGTGTCAAGATGGTTGGTTATGCCATCTCCATCCACATCAGTATCTGGAGAGCCGTCTCCATCTATATCCACATTGTTTTCATTTATGGTGTCAATGCCATCCCCATCGTCATCAGTGTCAAAGGCATCCTGAACACCATCCCCGTCACTGTCGATAAAGCCTTCTTCACTGTCCGAAATACCATCGCCATCTGAATCATTGTCTTGGGAGTTAGGAATGCCATCTCCATCAATGTCAGAATCTGGGGAGCCATCTCCATCCACATCGATGTTGTCTTCAATGTCATCACTTACGCCATCACCATCTGAGTCTCCTCCGGGCCCATCGAGTCCGCTACAGTCTTGATCAATGCCATCTCCAAAGACATCTGTTGCTGCAGTATTAATGCTCACATTGAAATCATCACAATCACTTCCAGAAATAATCGAAGTATTGGAAGGGGCGCTGCTGCCATATCCATCGCCATCACTGTCTTGCATGCACGCTGTTGTGGAGTCATTGGGTGCAGCTCCTGGATATGCAAACGAATTTAGATCGTCACAGTCATTTGATGTCTGAACATAGCCAGCTCCAGGTGAGCCGCAGTACAAATCTCCTTGAGCTGCATTTCCAAACCCATCCGCATCGAGATCTGGATACCAGAATTGGCCATTTATGGGATTGTCATCTACCAAACCAGAGCAGTCGTTGTCTAAACCATCACAAATCTCGGGAGAACCTGGATTGACGAGAGGCGCTGAGTCATCACAATCTGTTCCAGGGTCTGCAAATGAAGATGTCGGATTGGTATCGCCATAGCCATCGCCATCACTGTCTACCATACAGGCTGTGGATGAGTCATTGGGCGCAGCTCCTGGATATGCTTGAGCATCATTGTCATCACAATCAAATAATCCGCTAATCCCGTCTCCATCGTCATCAATGAGCGCACTTCCTCCTGTTGCACCAATGGCCCCACCGTCATTTGCAGCCGTATCAAGGGCAGAAGTCGAATCGAGAGCCAAGTTGTCGTTGTTGCAATTTCCATCTTGGCTGTATGACAGAAATGAGGGGCTTACAGTTGTATTTCCATTGCTCGTGGTTGAAAAATTAAACAAGCCACCAGAGTCGCCCAAACTATTTTGATGCCAATTGCTGTATGAAAAAGAGGAACCACTGGAGCTCGATGAATCAGACGCAACCATTGTAAGGCCCGTATTGTAAGCAAAGATGCTGTTCAACACACCGGGAGACGACAGTTCATACCAGCCTACACCACCGGTTACGCCACTGTTTTCGACGGCTGTGACATGGGCAATATCAATACTTGCATTATTGTAGAGTGCCCAAGCACCACCAAAATCCGAACTGGTGTTGTTGGTGAAATAAGTATTTGTGATGAGAAGATCAGCAGAATTTTGCGCATAAAACCCACCACCGTAACCACTGTTGTTGCCATTTGTATTTTGGGTTTCATTTCCACAAAGCCACGAGTTAGACAAGACCACATCTGAAACATCTGCAATCATCACTGCACCGCCATAACGGTCGTATACATTCGATAATCCACTGGCACTGTTGTTGTGAAATTGACTGAGACTAATGTCTGCATCTCCCAAATAAGCAGCGTAGATGGCTCCACCGCTGATTTCTGCAAGATTGTCTGTAAAATGTGACTGTGTCACATTCAAACTGTAGATTGAATCTGCATTGTGATAAATGGCTCCTCCAACACCCGATTGAGAGGACAATGCGGTATTGCTGGAGAAACTCGAACCAGTCACTGTAAGGCTGCCATGTTTCGACTGATTGTAAGGACTACCCACAGAAACAGCTCCACCGTAGGTTTTAGCCGTATTTCCAGAAAAGGTAGACTGATTAATTAAAATGTTTGAAGGAGATGTCGACCCCCCACCAAGTGCAGCCAACGCTCCGCCATCTCCACCATTAGACAGGTCAGTGCTGTTGTTGGTGAATGTACAGTTGTCGATATTTGCCGTCCCATCAATGGATGTCAAGAAAACGGCGCCACCAATTGCACCCTGATTTGCATTGAATGTTGTATTTGAAATCTCGACATCTACTCGATTCTTCACATAGATGGCGCCACCAGCATTGATGGCACTGGAGTTTTCAAAAATGGAATCGGTCACTGTGAGTTGTGTGATCCCGTTAACAGACTGTCCTTGTTCCACATATAAAGCCCCAGCATAGCTTCCAGAACTGTTGCCCGTAAAGGTGGAGTTGCTAACTGTAATGGCACTGTCATAACGAACCGTCGCTACAGCCCCAAAACCACCTGTTCTTGTAGAATTTCCAACAAAGCTAGACCCCTCAATAATCACGGTTGTATCATTTTCAGCATACACAACACCTCCATTGAGAGCATCATTGCTATCAAAGATGGAGTCTTCAATGGTCAAAGAAGCAAAATCTTCAAGAAAAATGGCTCCTCGACTTGAGGACATGTTGCTGATTTCAGAATTGGTGATGGTGACAGAAGCTCCAGACGCATAAATGGCTGAACCGTCCCAAGAATTGGCTCCAATCGAGAGAATAGAGACATTGTCAAGAACGATTGAGGTGTTGGAGTTTTGGGCTGAAATCCCTCTTCCGTAAGTATGATCGATGGTGAGCCCACTGAGATTCAGCTGTTCTCCTTGATCCGCAACCACGGTATAGGTACACCCTGAACCCGTGACAGTCGCAGAACCGTTGCCCTCTAGCGACAGATTCTTTCCCAGCAGATCCAAACATTCCGAATAGTTGCCGCTAGGAATGATGATGGTGTCTCCACTTTGAGCGGCTTGTATCGCCGATTGAATCGTAGGATACTGAGTCCCAACGGTCAACGTTGATGCATAAACAGATGGAGACAACAACAAATACAAAACACTCATAGAGATACCCTCAGAATAGTGGATACAATGTATCATATATAGCGGTCTTCTGTTCGATTCTATTCAGTACAAATCTGAATGAAAACAAGCTGCTTTAGATTGTCGAGATCAGAGTTATTTCTTAACCAGTTTGCAAAGATCACCAAGAATGGGAACATCGGCCGGCGCCCAATTCAAATCAAACAGGTCGTCTTCATTGACCCACTTTATGGCACTGTGATCAGGATGTTGAAGCCCAGTAAGATCGTTGACCGTACAATGATAAACACTCATTTGTATCCACCGATCATTGACCTGAACCAAACTTTCAGCCACACAACCTAAGAGCTTGGGCACCAAGTTTAGCTCCTCCGAAATCTCACGGACCAGAGCTGATTCTTTTGTTTCGTTTACCTCGACCTTGCCCCCAGGGAGTTCCCAAAGACCACCCTGTTTTAAATGCGGTGCTCTTCGTGCCACAAGCAAGTGATGATCTTTTATAATCGCAGCTGCGACCACTATTATTTTATTTTTCATAATTTAAATTAATGTTTGCGATAAGAATTCCGCTGTATAATAACGTTATCGGAGATTAGTTATGCCTTTTTACCTGTTGACATTGTCTACAGCACTCGCATGGGAAGCCAATAAAGATACCCTTGGCAATGAGATGCGGTGGCTTCAAACACCCATCAAGTTTGTTCTCAATACCGATGGAAAACACGAACTAGAACCCAGCAAGATTGAGGACATCGTTCGTGAAACTGCAGCGGCGTGGGATTGTTCGAAATATGGAGGATATTTGTCCTTTGAATACGACGGGACCACAAAAATCACAGATGTGAGTGCCTACGATGATGCACATGCCATTTCATTTGTTGACACATGGGTTGATCCGCCAGAACTATTGGCCTTAACTTATGTCTTCTCTGGTGAAGATGGTGAAATAAAGCATTTCGACATGCAGATAAACAGTCACTTTTACACCTGGAGCCTAGATGGCGCCAATGGCACACATGACCTACAAAATATGCTGGCACACGAGTTTGGTCATGCATTGGGATTGGGACACTCCGAAGAAATAGAAGCCACAATGGCACCAACCGCACCACCGGGAGAAACAAGCAAAAGAGATCTTCACAACGATGACATTCAGGGCTTTGTTTACCTATATGGTGGTCAGGCACCCAATGACGAAGAGGGACCACCAAGTTTTGGCTGCAGCAGTATCCCCTCGGAAGATGCGCAAACAGACAACGACAGTGAAGATGCCTCTAGTGGTGGAGGAAGCTTTGGTGGAGGGGGTCCAAATGCCCCAGCCAACAGTGGTGGCACATTCATGCCCATTGAAAATAGTGGATGCAGTGCCATGATGGGTCAACAATATTGGCTGTTTATGCTTGGATTGCCATTGCTTGGATTGAGACGCAAAAAAGCAGATGCCTAACGGCTCCCTTTCCTCAGGCGGTGCCTTACCTGCTTGAGTTGACGCTCTTTGTATAAACTGTGGGCATTTTCTCCTTCTTCATTTTGGAGTGCTGTCATCTCGTCTACAATTTGAAATTCAACCATGACAAAAACAATGCGACCAAGCAAAGAAGACCCTTGAAGGCCCATGAGATGTTCAACTCGGATGGGATAATCTACAATGACATTGATGTTCCGATAGGACGCACCTGAAAACCCATTGTCCTCAGCAGCAAGGGGGGCTGGTTCTTCAATGCCATTGCTGGTAAGCTTTTGAAACAGATCCGAATAGCGTTGATCTGACATCATCTCCCGAAAAGACATAAGGTTGTTGTGAGACTGACCAGGGATGACATAATTGAAGGGAAAGAGCTCTCGTGAGAGCCAAACAAAAGCAGCAAACACATCTTCTTTGCGCTTTGTAATTAGACGAAATCGGAGCTTATCAAATATTGTCGCAGCAATGTTCTCGCGTTTTGCAATGAGTTTGGTGATTAGACTGCTTCTTGCTTTGCGTGATCCGTAGAATGAAACCAATGGAAACCCAGACTGCTTCATGCGATCAGCACCTTGTTTGATGCTGCGCTCCGCATGTTCAAGTAGAGACTCTTCTGAAATTGGCAAAGAATAGCGCAGTTCTGCGGCTTCCATATGATGAATAACATGCATTAATTTTAATATGACACAGGACAGTATTTGGTTGCGCTGAAAGCCATCCGATTGGCTTGCAATCAAAAACACATCACGAATGTCACTTGGCTGCTTGAGCAACTTTGGAAAACGGAGTTGAAGATGTTCTTCTAGATAAGCAACAGATTGTTGATACAGGTAACGGATCCGCTTTTGATCAATGGGATCCCTGAGATCGAAACAATGCAACCGAAAAAAACGATCAACCTCCTCATGACAGCGGAAACTTGCACGGCTCCAATCAATCACAGAATGGCCTCTCAACATCAAGCGCACGGCCTCTAAATCGGATAAAGACAGTTCACTCCCCAAGGCCTGTGTGATAGCTGCGTTAATTTGTAGCGAATCCATAGCAATAACCTTATATCGAGTCACAATAGAATTGAAGAAACTTTATGTGGCAATGTATTCTTTGCCTTCGTTTTGACTAGGAAATCAACCCATGAAAAAACAGACGCCCATTATTTCCGGTACCCTTAGTGCTCTGACAGGCAACCTTAGCATTTTAGGTGTTCTAATTGTGTGTTTTGCACTCTTTGACGCCACTATTTTCCAAGGCCTCATTTCTTTTTTGGGCTTAAACACCTCTCAGCAACTCATTACTGCTGGCGGCATTAATGTTCAACAGTCTGAACTTATCAAGCTCATTCTGGGCACAATGGGCGTAAATCTCGTTGGGCGCATCATACTCTTCGGGCCCATTTTTGGTGCAATTTGCGTATACATCGGTCGCAATCACACTGAAAATAAGAACAGCTCTCTCTATGGGGGTCTTAATTTTGCCCTTTCAAGATACAAGCTTTTGTTTGTTCCCAATCTTCTTGCTCAACTGGCCATCCAGATCGGAATGATCATTATTATTCCTGGTGTGCTCTCTTGGATGCAATTCGCATTTGTAGAGCCAGTGGCTTGTTTAGAAGAAGAGAAACATGTTCTCTCGCGGTCAAAACGCTTGACCAAAGGAAGACGAAAAAGCATCTTTCTCATAATCCTGCCCTGGATCATCTTCTCACAGGTGTTTGGCATTGTTGAATTGTATGCAGCAACCGTCGGATTTGGCGCAACCGTTGCGGCATGCATGGTCATGGAAACTCTGCTGGTTTGCATGCAACTGGCTTTCTTCATGCTGTACCACAACAGAATGGCCATTCTTGAAGCCAAAATCGCTGCAAGAGCAAAAAAGAAGGCTGAAGACGAAATGAAAAGCATTGAAGAGTCCAACGCTGTCGACACTGGTAAGAAAGCAGATAATTAGGCCATATGCCTAATGAACCCGAATACAACCACAGCAAAACACATTTTACAGGCCTAAGCAAAGGCGGATTGGCACATTGGGTTGCGCACCAAGGGCTTTCAAATGGCGCTTGGATCATTGTTCCTCACCCAAGGCAGTTGAACTCGATTGCAAACAACATTTCGTTCTGGGCCAAGCAAAACAAAATATCCAACAGTGTTTATATTTATCCCGAAGATGACCCAAGAACTTTTGATGGCGCTTCGCCAAGTCCTTCTTTTTCATTGATGCGGGCTCAGGTATTGGATGCATTTTGTCAAGGCCGTCAGCCGATTGTTGTTTCCACACCCTTGGCAGCCGTTAACCGAACCATCAACTTAGAGGACTTCCAAAGGGCGTATGTTGATCTCCGACTTGAACAAGACATAAGCCCATCAAGACTTCTAAGAAAACTCAATCACATTGGCTATTACCATTCTGATATTATCGACAGCGAGGGCCTTTATAGACACAAAGGAGACAGCCTTTACATATGGCCAGTCAATGCCGCACACCCATTTATGCTGTCTTTTTTTGGCGACGAAATTGAGCGGATTGATGCGCTAGACGCACAGTCCTACAAGGTAAAAAGCCAAAAGGAAATGCTGACCATCTCGCCCGCAAGGGAATACCCACTTCGATTGAGTGCCATACGTCGCGCAGAACAGCACACTCAGGCACAGGTGGACCATTTTGGCCGTTCGCAAGGCCTCCGAAATAGAGCCATGAACGATCTTAAAAATGGCCTGTGGTTTCCAGGAGCAGAGGCATACATTGCGGCAAGTTACCCTTTATTTCCTGTAATTAAACACTGTTCAAATATAATTTTATACGACTCCATCGAGTGTGAGTCTGTAATGGTCGATTGGTCAAAAAAACTCCCACATCGATGGGAAACACTTGACAATGCAGACACTCCACCAATCAATCCAGCCTTGCAGTTTGTCTGCGCTGATGAGATCCCTTTGTTGCTTAACGGTGCATTGCACACAGGCCAATTGGTTGCTGGTGGAAGAGAAATGGACATGCACAGTCCGCATGACTTATCTTTGAGTGCGTCGACCATCTCTGAGTGGGCCAAACGGCTGAAGTCACTTCTGAACAGAGGCTTTGTCATATCAATGGTCAGTAAACAGCAGCACATGCAAGATCGCATTCAGGAGATACTTGAAGCCAATGGGCTTCCCTACCACCACCAAAATTCATACTATCCCTCGCAACCGAACGGAATTGCACTCATTCAAGGCCAACTTAGCGAAGGATTTATGTCTTATCGCCTGCAAACGCTGGTACTAAGTGCAGAAGACATCTTTGGAAAGTCCAGAAAGGCACACAAGACCAGAAGCAAGAAGACTTTACATGCGGTGTCTCGTCAAACCTTTTTAAGCCTCACTGTGGGTGACTATGTGGTGCATCAGGATCATGGCATAGGCCAGTATCAAGGCGTGGAACAGGTCAAGGTTAACGGCGAGATGATCGACTATGTCAAATTGCTTTATCGCCATCAAGAAGAGCTGCTGCTACCGGCAAACTACCTTGAGAAGATTCAGATTTACCGCTCTGCCAGTGGACCTCCACTGCGTTTGGATAAGATTGGAAGTCCAAGTTGGTCAAAACGCAAAGCCAAGATCAAAGAAAAAGCTGTGGCCTTTGCACACGAGTTGCTTCGACAACAGGCAAATCGACAACAGCGTAATGGCTATTCTTATCCAATCCAATCTGAATTATTGACCAATGTGGGTGGGGATTTCCCATTCGACCTCACAGGTGACCAACACCATGCAATTGAAGAACTTCTTCAACAACTTAACCAACCCAAAGCAACGGACTTCCTCTTGGTCGGGGATGTCGGATTTGGAAAAACAGAAGTGGCCATCAGGGCCATTGCCGCTGTGCTTTCTGAGGGACATCAGGTATTGTTCCTATGCCCAACAACTGTTCTTGCGCTTCAACACCACCGCAACCTGGCTCGACGGTTTAAGCCGCATGGAGTGACGGTTGGAATGCTCTCCCGACTTGCAGACCCCAAACAGAACAGACGAACAAAATCAGACTTTTCCAAAGGACAACTTCAAGTCCTTATAGGAACCCAAAGCCTGCTCAGTCGAAGCCTTACAGGTCAACATGTCGGCCTCGTCATCGTCGACGAAGAACACCGATTTGGGGTTCAACAAAAAGAAAAAATTAGGGCTTTTGCCCAATCTCAGAGCCATCCAGCTGAGTATCTTGCGATGTCAGCAACGCCCATTCCAAGAACCCTACACATGGCATTGTCCGGATTGCGAGATGTCAGTGTCATCGCCACTCCACCCTATGGTCGTCGTCCTGTACGGACACTCTGTTTTCAAAAGAGCCACGCCAAGATTCGGGGACAAATTAAGCATGAACTTAACCGAGGTGGACAGGTATTCTATATACACAATCGGGTCAAAGGACTCGATGAAATGACAAGACAAATCCAAGAACTTGTCCCCAACGCCGTCGTCCGATCTGCTCATGGACAAATGGATCGAAAACAACTCGAGCGAACATTGGTTGACTTCATGGAACACCGCTTCCATGTCTTGGTATGTACTTCAATCGTTGAAAATGGTGTTGATCTGCCAAATGTCAATACCATCATCATCG
The DNA here is from genome assembly GCA_036146655.1 of Myxococcota bacterium. GTDB lineage: Bacteria > Myxococcota_A > UBA796 > UBA796 > UBA796 > JAYYJC01. The sequence continues at coordinate 9,944 of JAYYJC010000230.1, forward strand.
ACAACGCTCATTTGATGGGACTGTCACAACTGTATCAACTCAGAGGCCGTGTGGGAA
>JAYYJC010000231.1:0-10000 GCA_036146655.1 Myxococcota bacterium
GAAGCGAGCAACAGGGGTATTGCACATTCTTAATACCGCAAAAGATCACCAAAGAAGCCATGAATCGAATCTCAACCTTACAACGGTATACAGAGTTGGGTTCTGGATTTTCTGTTGCTGCTGCAGATCTGGAACTTCGGGGGAGCGGTAATCTTCTCGGAAAAGAACAAAGTGGTCACATCCAATCAGTGGGCTTGGATACATACTTAGATATCCTCCAACAAGTGGTAGACGAACTGAGTCAAAAGCAGAACACGGTTTCAATTGATGCCGACATCAAAATACCGAACACGGGTCACATTCCTGAAAGTTACATTCCAAGCCCAGAAGAAAGGCTGAAGCTTCACAGTGCACTTGCGACAGCAGAACACATTCACGAAACCAGAGGACTTCTCGATGAATGGGAACTCAAATACGGTCATCTTCCCCAAGAACTCAGACAACTGGTTTGGCATGCAGAATCAAGAATATGGTGCAAAATACTTGGAATAAGAATCTTACATTGGCTCAAAACACGGGTCCATGTACAGATTGACTCTCAATCGCCCATTACCGAAAAAAGGGCACAACAAATTGCGAAACGTTACGAAGATCGAATGACACTTCGTCCAAAAGGTCCTCACCTTGACTTGTACATTCGATTCAATCCAGAAGAAGCTGAACACCCATTCCACTTTTTGCTTTGGGTTTTCCAAACTCTTAAACCACCCAGTGCTTAAGATTCTTCATCCATTAAAGCAACCAAGGCATCTGCCAAACCATTGGTGACATATTCGATGCGCAACTCTAGATCTGAAGTTTCCAAATAGGCTTGCCGGATGTTTGGATCACGGACACAACCACCAGCAAGCGCATTAAGCTCTGCCATTCTAATTTCCGGCATTTCGAGAAAGCTTGTGATCTGGTTTAGTTGCTTGATCTTATTGGCGCCATGCAGCAAAACACTTTGCAGCAACAGCCGGATCTCACTTTGACTTTCCATTGGAATGATTTCGTTGGACTGCTCGCGAACCGTGGTACATACTTGTCGATATAGGCGCTCACTTTCAAGTTCTGAAGTGATGTCGACCGTTCCGATTCCTTTGACAAGAATAAAATAGCGGTTGTCGGGAAGATCCATTTTTTTGATGATTTTCCCAACACCAGCCACTGTATGGACATCCGGAACCTCTCCTTCTCCCATAGAAAAGCGAAGGTTGGGCATACACACCAACTGATGGGTTTGGAAAGAATCATCAATGAGCTGGATGTAACGCGGCTCAAAGATGTGCAACGGCACGATGGTGTCTGGAAATAGAACCATCCCTTGAAGTGGAAAGATAGGCAGGCATTCAGCATGCTTAACGATGCTGTCTAGGTTTTCGACCTCTCCCATCTGTGCCCCTCTGTGTTTACGCTTTGGCCACAGCATGTGACCACTGCTTCTGATGTATCGCTCTTTCTTCTGATGTCAATTGAGGCTCAAACGAATGAGACAATCGCCAAGCAGATGAAATGGCTTCCGTACTCGACCAAAAACCCACGCCCAAACCTGCCAAGAAGGCTGAGCCAAGTGCCGTGGTTTCAAGAACGGATGGACGAAGACAGGGAACATTCAGTACATCGGATTGAAATTGCATGAGAAGCTCATTTTTTGCCATACCGCCATCGACTCTCAGTTGAGCCAGCGGAGTCAGGCTATCGGCATTCATGGCATTTAAGATGTCTACAATTTGCATTGCCACCCCTTCTAATACCGCACGGGCAATATGTCCTCTTTGGGTTCCACCCGTGATCCCATGAAAAAGACCTCGGGCCTCTGGATCCCAATGAGGAGCACCCAAACCTGCAAATGCAGGCACAAATGAAACACCACCATTGTCTGATACTGTTCTGGCAAGGGCCTCGACTTCAGCAGCCTTCGAAATAATTTGTAGGTTGTCTCTCAACCACTGTACCGCTGCACCTGCGATGAAGGCTGAACCTTCAAGCGCATAGGACACAGTGCCATTGAGACGCCAAGCCACCGTGGTCAACAATCCATGGTTGGAGTAAACCACATCGTTGCCTGTATTCATCAATACAAATGCACCTGTACCATAGGTACATTTTGCCATTCCAGCTGCAAAACAAGCTTGCCCAAAGAGTGCCGCTTGCTGATCACCAGCCATTCCAGAGACCGGTGTTCCGTCCTCGAGAAAGGAAATGCCTTTGGTATGACCGACAACACCTGAATTGTCCACAACTGTTGGTAAGCACGCCTTTGGCACATTGAGAAGTGCGAGCATATCTGAGTCCCAATCGAGGGTTTTGATATTAAAAAGCAGTGTGCGAGAAGCATTTGATGGATCGGTCACATGTGCACCGGTCAATCTCCAAATTAGCCAAGTGTCAATAGTGCCAAAGAGCAGGTCTCCTTGCGCTGCCATTTCTCGAGCGCCGTCCACATGATCCAACAACCATTCTGCTTTTGTACCCGAAAAATACGGATCTAAGACCAGTCCTGTTTTCTTTTTGACCTCATCAGAATGTCCTGCTGACCGAAGTTCTTGACACCGATCAGCAGTTCTTCGATCCTGCCAAACCAAGGCACGGTGAATCGGTTCACCAGTCTTTTTATCCCAAAACAAGACTGTTTCCCGCTGATTGGTGATTCCAATACTTACGATACGAACTGGGCCAGCCTGTGTGAGTGCAGAACGTATGGCTTGACACACACTTTCCCAAATCTCACCAACATCGTGCTCTACCCAACCGGGTTTTGGATAATGATTTGGAAACTCTACATTGCTGCTGGCCACAACTTGTACATTTTTGTCTAAAAGCAGCGCTGTACTGCCAGTCGTGCCTTGATCAATCGATAAAACGACGTCTTTCATGTTAAATCCTCTCAAAGAATACAAATAGAATGTGTCAAAAGTACATTTTTTGCCTAATCTGTATCACGGTACCACATCTCTTCAACATCAATCCCTGAAGGAGACCAAGATGATTTTATCACTGGCTTTACTGACCGCCTGCGAAGGCCCTAAAACTGGCTATGTCGGCCACAGTACTCACGAATACATGGCCTTAGATGGTTCAAGAAGTTGGCGATATGTCAACGACACGACAGACTATCAATTAAATGTCGAAAAGCTTGACAGCCAAACTGTTGGAGACACCGAAGTGGTCACCTTGGAATACGCCGAGTTTGATCCTTACTTGCTTCTGGGATCAATACAGTGGTCTTCTGACTCAAGCGATGGCATTATGATCCATGGCTTTAGCATTGAAGGGCAAGACACCGTCACATTTGATCCGCCCATCCTTGTGGCAGATTACCAAATGGTTCCTGGTGAAATTTCGACAACTGAAACAGGCGACTCCACCTTCACATCTACATTTGATGCCGTTGAAACCTGTCCAAACGAATGGGTCGATGACGACTGGGAGTGCTTAAAGTTCACCATTGCAACTGAATCAGGTGTATCTACCTATCCATTTATTGGAACCTGGTGGCTGGCCAATGCATGGGGACCTTCTCGCTTTACAGCTGAAAATGGGCCATTTTCGGCATCTTCAGAGTGGATCCTCTCTCAAGCGCAGTGGAGCGGCGGAGAATAACCGTGCTATTTAGCCTGGTGCTGTTGGCCTGTACGGATGATTGGCGATATGCAGACATCCAACTCGACATTTCCAGAGCAAATTGGCAAAGGGAAAGCCGAATCAGAACCTGCGTTCAAGATCAACAAAGTCATGAAAGCGCATTGCAGGCTGGTCGAGTGGCAATGGACTTTTTAAATGTTCCACTAAAACTCACTGTTCAACTGATCCCACCTGTTGGAGAAGGAGATTCTGCCAGCCATCAAATCACAGAATCCATAGATTCAGTTGGATATCACCGTACTGAATGGGTTGCCTGTGAGCCAATAGATTGCCCTCCTTGCCAAGTTATTGTGGGTAATGAGCAGGGGTCTGAGCTCTTGGCCATTCGATTGGATCCCGATGAGCGTGTACCATGATTTGGATTGGCCTAGCCAGCTGTGGCGACAAAATCAGTCAAGAATACAACACACTTGGGTATCAAATAATTGACTCTGGTAAACAGCAAAGTGACAGCGCAGAATCCCTTCCGCCTTCCTCTCCGCCAGAAAGTCAGATCATCGTCTATCCGCAAAACCGTTCCATACGGGAGGGTGCACACATTGCACTGCGAGCTGTCCACCACATCGACAATTATCCACCAGAGGATTTACAGGCCTCTTGGACGAGCAGCCAACCGGGTGTCATCGAAATAGATGGACAAACCGCACATGCCCGTTCAGAAGGCACGGCAATTCTCACAGTGGATACCCAATTCGGTTCGCAAGATGTTGAATTAACAGTACACAACAGAGAATCCATCACAGTACAGGTCATCCATGCTGACGACATGAGCCCAGTAGAAGGAATGACCGTCACAGCAAATAACAGCGTCGTGGGAAACACAAACCAATTGGGTGAATTGGAGATCTTAGCCACCAACATCAACAGCATCAGTATCTATCAACAGGGGTATGTGCCCGTCAGTGTCCTATCGATAACAGGCTCACACATCACACTGCCTGCCATCCCAAATTCAGAAACCATGCGACCCATGGGCGAGATTAGTGGTCAGGTTGATTTTACAGCCATGACAGCGCCTGACTTTAATGAAGTCTCCGTTGCTCTTTCCTTGCCACAACACCGTAACATTTTATCTGTTACGCTCAATGATCTCTTTAGATCCACTCGATCAGTGGATATTTTTGGAACAGAGGCCAATATTCCAACCAGTATTTCGCTCAGAGACTATGACGAAACCTATGAATTGGTAAGCCACATCGACTCTCCATCTATTACCACCTTTGCGACCAATGTTCCTGCGCTCAGTTTGACAGAAGCAGCAAATGAAGCAGATCCCTTTGAATTGCTGGCCCCACTCATTCCAAATATGCGTGTTGATCTTTCAACCGAACAACCTCAACCTAAACACAGCTTATTTGCACGGTCTGCCCCAACATTGTCGGCCCTCCCAATCGAATATCACAACCCAAATGTCCTGCTTTTACATGGCATTCAAAACGCAAGTTCAGCCTTCAAAGTGTGCGGTCTGGGAATCGCTGAAACCAATGATTCCATTGTTTATACCTCCAGTGAGATTCAATGCAATGGCGCTCAACATTTTGTGGCTGGCATTTTCGAATCAGAAAACGAACAACATCGGAGCAGTATGGTGCAAAGCACCACGGCTTCTTTTCCATCATTTCTTGAAACACCTGGACTTGTTCAATTTGATCCAAGCAGTAAAGCTGTCTCGATGCGATTGTCAACGGAGGCTCAACTGGTTCAAATCTGGATCCAAGCTGCAGACGGCACTCAAAGACTCATTTATGTGCCGCCTCATTATAATGAATTTGAAATGCCCACTCCACCGTTTCCAATGGGATACGGCAATACCACTTGGTCCATCCAACAACTTCGGCTCAATCAAGACACTTACCATGATTGGCTCACAGAAAATGAAAACACTGTCTTTCATGCGGACAAACAGGCGTTGGCCAGTGGCTTAATTCGGTTTCAGCTCATCCAATGAGACAGATTGAGGTGCCAATAACATGACACCGACTACTGGCCAGTTGTCAAACCACCGTAAATGGGTAAAGTACCAAGGCAGTCTGTCATCTCTGACCAAACGGTCACCCATCTTAGTGGCATGCCGGATAAATGGCTTGTCATCCTTGTAAATCAAGATGCCCAAATGTGAGACCCACACTGGATGATCTGGTTTATTCTGCCGAACCACCACGATTAAAGTACCTTCCGGTACAGTATCAATATTTTGAATAGCACCCTCAATCGATAAAGTCTGAAGATAATGCTGCCCACTGGGATACGCCTTTAAAGGAATATAGGACCGCTTATACTTAAACTCAGCCCACTTAACCAAATCATAATCTTTAATGTGCAGCTGAGTCGGACCGTAGTCTGCTGTCACATCTGTAAAGAAACCATATTTTACAGCAGAGGGTATCCACTGAGAGGCCATAAAATGATTCCTGTTCTCAAAGTCAATAGAACCATTGCCGTAACGCAAAAGTTGACGGTAAAGATCGATTTCATCACCACTCTGGCCTGACGCAAGTGCATAGACTTCCTCTACAAAAGTAAGACAATCAAATGCATCGTATCGAGCAATAGGGTCTAAATCAGGAGCTTGTCCCTCTCCAGTCGGATTCAAAACATAGTTTGCACCAACAAGGGGATCACTCAACAATCGCATCCTTGCGCCAAGAGCAGCCTCAGAAGACGAGTCAATGGCATATTGGACTTCTAAAGCCCTTTGCAACGAATCAAGGTCGTCAGCCAATATTGGCATGGTCCAAAACACCCCAACTAGGCCAACCATCGACTCTCCCATCGAAGATACGCTGGTCGACTAGGATGATTGGGGTAGTGTCCATAGATGTGCTGAAAAATTGAAGAAATCAAATCGGTCAATTGGTCAATGTCATCTGTAGCAACGCGGTCTGTAGGCAGTTCAAGACGGTAACCGGTGACTGACTTTACCAGCATTGAGTGTTCAACGGAGTCTTCCAACGACAGCCGTGCTAAGATTTGATTGGCTTCGTGAATGCACGCATGTGAATCTGATGGAATGTCTTCACCCAAGGCGATTTCTTCATCATCTTCGATCGGCTTTCTATTGACCTTGGGCTTTTGAGGGCCTCGATAACGGTCATGATCTTTGAAGATAAGCTTGTCTTCTTCGGTGAGTTCTGCAGAAATGTGAGCCGGTGAATCCGAGACATGGACCTGTCCTTTTTTCTCCCACTGTCGAATGAGACCAAGCAATTCGACTTCTTCAAATGGCGCATCCATGATAAGCTGACGGACGGGCTGTGTCGCAGAAGGGTGCGATACCCAAGATGGGAGAGGCATTAAAAATCGAACCCAGAGTTTGGGAGCTTGCCAATACATGGATCCCAATTCTTGACTTTGAGCCATGAGATGGATCAAAACAGAGGACATATTGATGTCTCTAAGGACCTTTAACCGAGCAGTATATCCTTTATAGTTCCACGCATTGCTTTCGAGCATGGAAAATACAAAGAGATTTTGATTCATTCGAGAGACCACTGCTCGCCGAAGAACAACGGCCGACACCTGTGGAAAGCATCGAAAACTAAGTGGCTGATCCAATGACAACGATTGAGAAAATTCGATGGAAATATGCCCTTGATTTAAAAGCCGTTGGGCAGTCCATGCCAAATCGTCAGAAGTGGTTGCAGACAACAACTGCCCTTCTTCCCAAAAGGTCAGATAATCAAATGCTCCAATAGAGCCAGTAAAACGTTCCTGATGCGCCTTTGATAATATATCTATTCCCAACATGATGTACTGTATAATCTGATACTCTAAAGGAGAACACCACCTATTTCTCTTTCTTAAGTCAAACACACAGTCGCACAATGAAGGCGATCAAATCTCATGCTTAAAGGCATCCCTGTTTGTAAAGCATGAATCCAAATTTGATTAACAATGCCAAACTGAAGAATTAAGCAAGACCAAATCCATTTAAACGCTATCTTTGGTGTAAAATCCAAGTATGTCCATTTTAATAGTAAACCACACCAAACCAAGTCTTCATGCCCCAACATCATCGCTCCCTTTCAACTTCACTCATAAGACAAGCCAATTAAAACTCTGTTTCCGTAACACCATGTTTACACACACAACAGCGGAATATCTGGTCGATCTATATCCAAAACCCATAGAGAAAAAGATCACATGAGTGTCCACAAAGCCTATACAGATCAACGGACAAAGGGCAACGCTGTTGTCGATGCGTCAATGAATCTTTTAATTCCAGATAAACCCATTACGAAGGTCGCTGTATTGGAACTCAGCACACGAGCGTGCAAACTGCTGGTGGCTGACATCAAGCGACTGGAAAATGGTTTTAGCTGGGACGCCTTCAAAAATGAATCTCACTTGACCAATACTGGACACTTGATCGACTCAAACGGTCATCTGCCCTGGAAAACATTTAAAACCAATGTACTGCCCAGCATAAAAAAACTCCTTAAAAGGGCACGGCATGAGAATGTTAATGTGCTTTATTGTGTCGCAACAGCGGCCATTCGCTCAGCCGTAAATCAGCACGATATTCTATTCAAACTTAAAAGAAGCATTGACCTCAATGTTCAAATATTAGATCAAGATCAGGAATCGGCAGCAACGGTACGGGCATTCAAATGGGGTACAGAAAACATTCCCATCCAACGGACCATTTTAATGGATCAAGGCGGTGGATCAACAGAACTAAGTGCCTTTTGTAAAGATCTTAATCGTCTCTCATTTGATGAACCCACACAAATACCGATGGGTACGACATCTGCAATTCAACGGCTGTTTGACTCCCATTTGGAAACAGATGACTTGAAAAGTTGTTTGATCAAAACCAGCCAAAACATGGAGCAGTTTATCAATCGAGCCACTTATCCGCTTCAACAAACACCACAACCATTTGAACGGCTGGTTGCTTTGGGGTCTGCACTAACGGATGCCACGCAAAAGAAGAGCAATCAGTTTCAACACAATACCAAAATAGACCGCATCGGTTTGCTCTTGAAACAAGAGGACGCACTTTCAGCGCTGACCCAACAGTTTCAGAACCTTGACGCGCTTAAGGCACATCTACAACACGACTTGCATACTTCGAGTGAAACTCAGCGGCTCTTGGTAACTTATTTTGGACTAGGAATGGTGGTAAATGTGCTTGACCGTCTCAATCTCCATGAAGTCACTGTTTACGGAATAGGGCTACGGTATGGCATTTGTCACCAACACATCATCACCCAACTCCGCTCGTATTCGGGACAGTCTGAAGACCAAAAAAATGTTTTCGCAACACAAATCGACGGCCTGCATGAAGGCTCTTGGATTGTTGGCACCATCAGCAACATCGATCCTCGATATGGGATCTTTGTTCGGCTAAACGAAAAGTACACTGGGTTGGTTCACATTAAAGTGCTCAGACAAAAACGATTGTCTCTTTCATCATTCCGACGAAAGGAATCCCTTCGTGTCTATTTAAAACGCATTCAACACACCCCTAAACCGAGGTTTCACTTGGTTCTTCCGGATTGAGTGTGATCGGTAAAATACTATTGAGGATTCATCAGAATCCGTCTACCTGTTTCGAGTTGTAGATCAAGAACTCGTCCACCCATTGATGGATTGCTCATGGAGGTCCGAACCATCACATCGGGTTTAATTCCTTTATTTTTCCAAGAAAATCCAGTTCCACTGCGCCATTCTGAGGAAACCGTATACAAAAACAAATCATCCGAAATGGGAAAAAAATCAAATTCAGCTGCTACTCCCGCCGAAGGCTCACCAACAATCTGAATAGAGCAGTGCTCACGAAGGGCTTGAACAAAGAGCTCACTTAAACCACTGGTTCCTTTGTTGATAAGAACGACAATATCTCCTGTAAATAATTGTGAACTTGTGGTTGCAAGTGGAATCACAGTATTCTCTGAGGAACGCTGAGCCACAGCGACATTTTCCCCCGTAAAATAGCCTATCGATTCAAGAACCTCGTCGATTAATCCCCCTTCATTGTCTCTGAGATCCAATATCAGCTGGTTGTCAGATTTGGCGAGAAACTGCTTTAGCGCTTTGGATACCCCTTCACCCCAAAAGTGTATTTGGATCTGGATCTCATTTTGCGTTGCGCTTTGAATCCAGAAATGACCGCGGTGGAGCTGAAAACGACGAAGCTCTCCGTCACGCAGAACATCTACCGCCACATTCTCTTGATGGGGGTGCTCAAGTAGAGCCAAAACACGCTCAGGAGGTAAACCTGTCAGTGGCTGATCCGCAAAAGCAACTATTAAATCACGCTCTTTCAATCCTGCCATAGCTGCGGGAGAGTCAGAAAGAATGGAGTCAATCAAAAGTCCTCTTCCTGATACAATCCGTATCCGAAGACCATAGCCACTACGGCGACCCA
>JAYYJC010000232.1:0-10000 GCA_036146655.1 Myxococcota bacterium
TCAACCAGGCTTGGTGGGTATTTTTTTCTTCGGCCGTCATGACCTGACTGCCAATATGCCCATTCAAGGCATCAACATGTTCAAGCATACCTTGAATGGCAGCCTTTTGAAGTGATTCGGCATCTAAATTCGTTGAATTCGACTCAAGAATGAGTTGAACATCATCAAGTGGATTTGCAACAAACCACCCTACAAAGAGAGGCCATGGCATCACTCAGAGCTCCATTCGTGCCGGAACATGTACAGTGTAGTGAGCATTGGGAGCAGGCTGGGGAGGAGATGAAAACATACGTTCCATTCGCTCAATTTCGCGTTCTTGCTGTTGAAGCTGAGAATGCAACTCTTCGACTCTGTGCTGTTGCTGACGCCCCCACAACAAGGAAAGCAACAAACAAGCTGCAAGAAAAATCACTGAAGACTTTGGCCATCCGTTATGGGAAGATTGAAGAGACAATTCAGTCTCATACCGACGGTGCATTTCCCTCTGTAAACGGTCATCCATATCATCCCAATAAGCGTGCTTTCGTGACGGATGTGCGTGATGAATTCGAGGAGGCCGAAGATCCACTAAGTCAAGCTGGGCAATGTAATTGGAACACTGATCACATTGCGCCAGATGCATGCCAATCTGCTCCAGTTCAGCAGGTGCCAGTTGCTCTTCAAGCCAAGGCACGGCTTGTTGCCGTACTCGTTCACATGAAATAATGTTGTCGCCCACCCACTCTCCTCTACTTTGGCTTATCGGTGACCATTACTTAGTCAACAGTTCATTTTCAGGCCCCAGTATTTGAGACAAACTGCTTCGAGCTCGACTCAATCTCGACATAACGGTACCCAGTTTTATGTTTAAAGCTTGCGCAATCTCATTATACGACAGATCACTGTAATAACGCAGCAACAAGACTTCTTGATGATCGGCGTTGAGTTGCTGAATACAATGAAGCACTTCGGAACGGCGCTCCTTTTCAAACAAATCATCGCTTTGATTGGCTTCTTGAGCCTCAGTGATATGATTCTGTTCCAGCAACTCTTCTCTGCGTTTTCGGTTTCGAACCTGATTAAAACACAAATTGCTGGTGACACGGTACAGCCAAGGCTTCATGAAAAAGTCTGGATTAAAAAATCGTTCTTCTCGGATGGCCCGTATAAAGACTTCTTGAATTAAATCGTATGTTAGATCCGAGTCTTTAAGGATGCACAGCGCATGAAAATAGAGGGATTCTCTGTACTTTTTGATGACGATTTCCATTGCAAACTGCTTGTCTCGTTCAGCTGCTTTTTTAATGTCGGCATCAGTCCAGTTAGATGGAGATTTGAGATTAAGGACTTTGACATTCATGGGGCGCTCCCGTGTATTAAATGAAACCCACAATGGGAATAGAATATTCCACGGGTTTTTTAAATGGACGCCATATGAACGAAATTTATTTAAATACCTTACACATTTTACAAAATTAATTGTGACGGTTTATTCTGTGACACCTGGAATTCTGACCTTGCGCTCATGAGCGATTTGTACTGCCCGATCATATCCTGCATCCACATGACGAAGAACACCCATCGCTGGATCGCAAGTCAATGTCCGCTCAATACGACGAGCAGCCTCATCAGTACCATCTGCTACAATGACTTGACCTGCATGCATGCTGTATCCCATTCCGACGCCACCACCATGATGAAAGCTTACCCAACTTGCGCCATTGACCGCATTACACAAGGCATTTAGGATGGGCCAATCAGCCACCGCATCGGAACCGTCTAACATGCCTTCTGTTTCTCGGTTCGGAGAAGCCACACTCCCACAATCAAGATGATCTCGACCAATTACAATTGGTGCCTTGACCTTACCACTACGAACCAATTCGTTAAATGCGAGACCTGCTTTGGCTCGCTCACCATAACCCAACCAGCAAATCCGAGAGGGCAATCCTTGAAAAGCCACACGCTCTGCTGCCAGTAAAAGCCACCGCTTTAGAGACTCATCTTCTGGAAAAAGGTCACGAATTACCTGATCTGTTTCATAGATGTCTTGCGGATCACCAGACAATGCCACCCAACGAAACGGACCCTTGCCTTCACAAAATAACGGCCGAATATATGCTGGAACAAATCCAGGAAAATCAAAAGCATTCTCCACACCTGCATTTTGAGCACCGGCTCTGAGATTGTTTCCGTAGTCGAAAACATGTGCACCCATCTCCTGAAGCGCCAGCATGGCCCTGACATGATCAGCCATTGTTTGTTCTGAAGCCACGATGTATTCATCAGGCGAACGGTCTCTAAATAGGGCAGCTTCAGTCATGCTGTATCCACGGGGAACATAACCATGAAGCGGGTCGTGAGCTGAGGTTTGGTCTGTTAGTAACTCTGGAACAACATTGGATTTTATTAATGCCTCGAGGCCGTCAACCGCATTGGCCACCACCCCAATAGACTTTGCTATTCCCAATGCTTTGTATCGCAGTGCCAGCTCAATTCCAGCCTCAATAGAAGGCGCAACTTCGTCTAGATACCGAGTCTCAATCCGACGCTGAATGCGATCAGAGTCAATGTCAAAACCAAGAAAGGTGGCATTGTTCATGGTGGCCGCGAGTGGCTGAGCACCACCCATACCACCCAAACCAGCGGTGACAACAAGCCGCCCTGTCAAATCTGCATTAAAGTGTTGCTTTGCAGCTGCGGCAAAGGTTTCATATGTGCCTTGTAGAATCCCTTGTGTCCCTATGTAAATCCAAGAACCGGCCGTCATTTGGCCGTACATCATCAAACCTTTCCGCTCAAGTTCTCTAAAATGTTCCCAAGTCGCCCATTTTCCAACTAGATTTGAGTTTGCAATTAAAACCCGAGGCGCATCAGAATGGGTACGGATGATCCCAACTGGCTTACCTGATTGAACAAGTAGAGTTTCATCTGACTCTAAGCGACGAAGTGCAGCAACAATTTGATCAAAAGCCTCCCAATTGCGAGCAGCCTTTCCACTACCACCATACACAACGAGCTGATCAGGATCTTCTGCAACTTCCGGATCAAGATTGTTCATAAGCATCCGAAGAGCAGCCTCTTGAACCCAGCCTTTACAAGTTAAAGCAGTTCCTCGGGGGGCTTGAATTGTTCGTCCCATCTTTCATACTCCTCAACAGGATTGCGATTGGTTTCTCACTGTTTAAAATCAAAAAAAGGGACAGAATGTCCCTTGGGTTTTAAACTTAAAGTGCTCTCTGCTAAGCCTTACTGGCTTCACGGTGCTCGAACTGAGCTTCAACAGGGATGGACTGTTCAGCCACATCAATTTGATTTTGACGGTACTCTTCGTATTCTTCTCGTGTGATTAAGCCACGAGCAATATTGCGCTCTACGACTCTTTTATCAAACAGGACTTCTTTATTGGTGCTCATATCTTACCCTCGGTATGGTCAGTTGTGATGAGAAATTTATGGCGATGCAGGCAGATCTATGTCTGCAAGATCACTGTCACTGTACATGGCATTGGGACCAGCGATGTTTAGCATGGTTTCACTTTCATCAAAGTTTTCATCAGAAGCAGCAACAACACCATCGGCGATTTCTCGGAGAGAAACAACAACTTCTTTGTTGTCTTTGTTGTTGTCAATCAGACTACGATGACCTTTGAGAAGTTGCTTGGTGCGTTGAGCAGAAATCATAACGAGTGAGAATCGATTGTTAATATTTTCAAGGCAATCCTCAACAGTAATGCGTGCCATGGTGTGCTCCCTTTATTGCAATCAAGATGTCGAACGGATCCCAACTATCTGATTTTGGCAACAATGTCAAGATCGCCTCACTCCTCTTGCGATTTATTATTTCGATCTTTTTAATATTTACATCTTGACAGATGTTCAGATGTGGCTATTTTTCGCCCCTTACCGAGCCATCATTTGCACAGCAAACTGAGATGGCTATTTTGGTATCAATCCACCTAAAAAACCAATCCAACTGGAGACCAGAATGCTAGTTCCACTCAACGATCGAGTAATTGTCAAGCGATCCGAAGCCGAAACACAAACAAAATCAGGCTTAATTCTTCCAAGCTCTTCTCAGGAGAAACCCAATAAAGGGGAAGTGATAGCCACTGCATCTGAGCATGTTTCAAAAGGCGACATCGTATTTTTTAGTTCATATTCCGGAAGCACCGTCAACTACGAAGAAAATGAGTATTTGATTCTGAAGTCTGACGAACTCCTTGGAAAAATCTCACAATAACAATCACAATTCATGTTTAAGGAGTAACCATCATGGCTGCCAAAGACATTATTTTCAATGTAGACGCACGAGGCAAAATTGCTGAAGGTGTCAACACACTCGCCAATGCCGTAAAAGTGACTCTAGGTCCCCGCGGACGAAATGTTTTAATTGAGAAATCGTGGGGCTCTCCCACAGCCACCAAAGACGGTGTATCTGTTGCCAAAGAAATTGAGTTGGACGACAAGTTCCTCAACATGGGCGCTCAAATGGTTAAGGAAGTGGCATCTAAAACCGCTGACATTGCAGGCGATGGAACCACAACAGCGACAGTTCTTGCCCAAAGCATTTTCAACAGCGGTCTCAAGCACCTCGCTGCAGGCGCCAATCCAATGGACCTTAAAAGAGGCATCGACAAAGCCGTATCAATCATTGTCGAAGAGCTTGAATCAAATTCACAGAAAATCCAATCGGCCGACCTTGATAAGATTGCACAGGTTGCCACCATTTCTGCAAACGGTGACACCGAAATCGGTAACCTGATTGCAGCAGCAATGGAAGAAGTGAAAGCCACCGGCGTAATCACTGTAGAAGAAAACAAAGGTACTGAGACAGAACTCAAAACCGTAACAGGTATGCAGTTCGATCGTGGCTACATCTCTCCATATTTCGTAACAGACCATGAAACCATGTCTGTTGAAATGGAAGAGCCCTTCATTCTCGTTCACGAGAAGAAACTGAACTCTTTGAGAGACATGATTTCTTTGCTGGAGAAAGTCGCCAAATCAGGACGCCCATTTTTGATCATCGCTGAAGATGTTGAAGGTGAAGTTCGAAATGCACTTGTCATCAACAAACTGCGTAACCCAGCACTAAAATGGGCTGCTGTTAAGGCACCTGGTTTTGGAGACCGTCGTAAGGCTATGCTAGAAGACATCGCTGTTCTTTGTGGCACATCTGTCATCAGTGAAGATCTTGGTCAGAAAATCAATGAGTTGGAACTTGAAGACCTTGGTACTGCAAAGAGCGTCAAGATCACCAAAGACAACACCACTATTATTGATGGAACAGGCGAAGAGAATCAGATTGAGTCACGAAAGTTCGTCATCAAGCGTCAGATTGAAGAAAGTACTTCTGATTATGACAAAGAAAAACTACAAGAGCGATTGGCCAAAATGGAAGGCGGCGTTGCTGTCATCCGAGTTGGCGCACACAGTGAAGTAGAGATGAAAGAGAAGAAAGACCGTGTTGATGATGCGCTCCACGCCACCCGAGCAGCTGTTGAAGAAGGCTATCTCCCAGGTGGTGGTGTCGCACTTATTCACGCATCAAAGGCATTGAGCACCCTCGAGCTACTGGGAGACCAAAGCGCAGGTGTTCAGATTGTGGCAGAAGCCATTCGAGAGCCCCTTCGACAAATCGTAAAAAATGCAGGCGGGGAAGCCGGTGTCGTGATTCAGAACATTCTTGATAACAAGAATTCCAATCACGGATTTGATGCAGATCGAGGCACCTACGGTGATATGGTCGATATGAAAATTATTGACCCCACAAAGGTGACACGAAGTGCACTTCAAAATGCGGCATCTGTTGCAAGCATGATGCTGACCACTGAAGCTATGATTGCTGAGTCAACAGAAGAAGACGAAGCCTAAATAGCACTCTCACATTAATCGATTACTGGGCTTGCTTCGGCGAGCCCAGTTTGGTTTTTGTCTTTAAAAGAAATAGGCTCTACAACCAACACCACCGATCAAATCCATTTCGGTGCTTGGAAAAATCGAAAATCTTGGCACCAACTCAAAGTAACCATCGATGGCTACCTCATCATGATTAACAGCCAAAACCAGCGGAAATCTTAAACCGTATATGTCTCGATAAGTGTCTCCGATAAGTGCGTCCTTGTTCTCCTCATTTAAGTAAACAAATCCACCAATGCCAAACGAAACTGGAAAGTGAAGCTTTGGTTCGGGCTCATGTTGATAAAAAGTCCACACTTGATCTGCGGTCACACGCAGTGAACTCTTACCTAGATTCCATCCAATGGTCGCCTGCTGAAGGCTTCTCTTTTGTTTGTGAGAAAAAGCGAAGCCACTAGGAACTCCCAAATGAAAACCAAGACCAAATCCAGACGGTGGCTTTTGGAGTGAAGGAGGCAATGGTGTCACCTGACCACTTCCAAACTCTCGACCCCAGTCTGGATTTTGTTGTCCAAATGCCAGCGTGGAAATCAATAAGACTGCTGCAGTTGTAACCATTTTTCTTCACTCCCATACAGCAAAAATATTTGCTTCAGAACCAAACCCAAACTTGGGTCATTGGCCCAATTATGCCAATGTTGGCCTGATTCAGCAAGTAGTGAGAGTGAAAAACCGTCTCGCAGAGCCTCGAGGATTTGTTGCTCAAACACTTCTGTCTTGGACTGATGCCCTGCCAATTCAGCCAATCGAAAATGAACTACCCAGACATCTGGCTTTAGGACTTCAAGCTGGCGCAAATCCGATTCTGCCGCATCATATCTTCCCAGAAGCAAATGGATTTCGCCTCGGTCATAGAGGCTTGCAATGTGATTGGGATCTTGATTTAGCAGCTGTGAATACCTCTTAGATGCCGCTTTCAGATCGCCAGAGCGATTGACCATCAAGGCCAACTCATACTGTATTTGGATACCATCGAGGACTTTTTGACGGAAGCGGTCTCCATATGCGAGTGCAGCAGGAAGGTCTTGACTGCGCTCTATATGGTGAACCTCAGCAATAATTTGCTGCTGCAAACTCAGTTCTAATGACGGTGGTGGCTCTGCTGCGAAGACAGTCGCAAGAATGGAAATGCCGTTCATAAACCTCAATCTCTTCGGCGCTGAAGTACAAAACCAATTAAGCCAAGACCAAACAACCATGCGGTTTCGGGTGCGGAAGCAGAGGCACACCCACAGCCAACAAACAAATCGTCTTTTCCATAATCTGCACCATCTGCATTGTCTGAACCCGACCCAGATTGGTCTTCAGGTGGAATGACACCGTATACGCACACATCATCAATGGTCCAACCACCAAACTCCAAACCACCATCGCTGATGATTTCCCAACCAAATGAAATCTGCTCAGAACCGCCGGTTGGCAAAAGGACGGCGTGGGGTGCCCATTGTTGATCTTCGTGATGTTCATCACCAATGCTCTGTACTGTTGTGTGATTTCCCCAAACAACCACCCCATTGGCGGTAATTTGAGCCTGATCGTAGAAACCATCTTCGACATTGAGCCAGCGTTGATAGGACAATAGAACAGTATTGTATGCCGCCACATCAAAATCGGGACTGTTGAGTCGATTCCACTTGTCAGCCTGGTAAGCCCCATTGTAATTGCCACCACCGAGGTCGTTGCCCCAAACATTGACACCAGAAGCGGCATAACTGGGGTCACCACTAAGACCGAGCGGTGTACCCCACATCCAATCATCTGCGCCTTCTTGATCTTCTCCTGACAGCAGTTCATGGGTGAACCCACCATCATCGCTTTCAAAGTCTGTGCAGTATATCTCTTCGAGTTCGCCAACATAAAAAGAGAACGGATTAATGGAACCACCAGATGGAACGGTGGTCGCACCACCATCTGTGTCTTGTGCTTGAATGTAATACTGCACCACCTGACCAACATCAACAGCAGGTATGGCACCGGTTAATTGATCTCCTGAAAGGGTGAGAGGCCAATCTTGCCATGTGTTTCCTGAGTCCGTTGAATAAAAGACCTCAACACTGTCAATGTCAGCATCAGTACATGCTTCAGCAAACACCAACACATCTCCCTCGAGGACATATTCGACACTGTTTGCGGGTTGGTTGCCTATTGCCACATGCGCAAGAGTCACAAGCCCTTCACCGCCATTAAATCCCAAACCGTGTCGGCCGAACGCTTCGACCAGAGTACACTGATTGGGTGTACCATCACTCAAATCATTGTTGTCGTCATCTGCCAGAAGCATGGCATCAAAACTCTCAGGGATGGTTGGCCCTGAGCGCAGGCCTTGCACAAAGATATTTGTGGTTTGATCATAGGCTTCTTGTTCTGGGTAAACCCCTTCCATCAGTTCCCAAAGATCCCACATGGCACCCGCAAAAATTAAACCATCGGTATGAACTTGGTTGACAATGTCATCAGGATACACACGGTCATTACTGACTTCTCTAATGGCACTTCCATTCGTACCAAAATAAGGCGCAATGTAAGGCGATTCTGTTTGTAAAAAGGCAACCGTATCTGAAATACCTTCGCTCATCGCACCGTCATATTCACCTGAAAGAAGATTGTAATAATGGAAACCGTGGCCCCATTCGTGGTAGCTCACATCTGCTATTCGACCCGTATTGTTGCAACCATTGCCAGCACTAAAAAAGTTCAATGTTCCATCGAAATAGGCATTACAACTGTCATTAATATTGACATTTACCTGTGACCGTGGCCAGTTGGTGACCACATGAGGTGCATGTTCTTCAGCCCATTCATAAATGTGATTTTGATAGATGTATTGATCAAGTTCGGCTTGAGTGGCTGAAGATGTGTCAAAGATTTGCTCTCCGCCGCTCACCTGAAGAACGGCATTGTCTCCAGTGGCATTAAGAACATTGGTATAAAGACCACTCAGTCTAACTTCTGCCACCCCATTCTCATTTGAAGAGTAAAGGCCTTCAGAATCTGTTTCGATGCCACCATTACTCAGATATGAAAGCGCTGAAACACTAAATTCACCATCCACTGTACGAGTGTCATGCTCTGCGCTTAGTGCACCATCAAGATAGCGCACAGTATTGTATACATTGATGAGTTCACCGCTTTCAGCATTGACAAAAGAAGTCCATATGCCACGAGGCTCAAGTGTTTCAGACTCTATCTTCCACACCAAAACGGGGACTAATGCACCTGCTCGCTCTTGTGGTAAGTAAACCAACTCAGCCGAAACATTGTTGTACACACTGTCAACATGTGGCCCATCAATCTGAGAAATTCGGACTGCATCTGAAGCCGAAATGGATGCACTGGAAGCAGACCACATCGATTCTGGAAGGTGCTGTGCGCCAAACCAGTTTAGCCAACCAGAACGGATTCTAAATCTGGCCTTACCCCTCCATACTGGCGCTGAATGTATGAGTGATCCATCCAGATCATTCACGGCAGTTGTAGAGAGAGGTATATACTGCTGGGCTTCAACCAGCCAACTGTCCAGTTCAGATTGAAAGGCAACATTGACATCCATGAAGGAACTGGTTTTGGCCTGAAATAAGTTCGGGTGCTCGTGTATGAATGTACGAATCTGCTGCTCGACAATTAATGGATCATCTGTCTGCCCAAGCCAAATGGATGGGCCCCATGCCCGATAGGCCAGTCCTGTCAGTTCATCGAATTGAGCATGCCACCCATTGCCATCATCTGCAACAAAGTCGTCCCAAGCAGGATGATGACGCAAAATATATTGACGCTCAACATTGTAATGTTGAGTGCGACTGGGTTCACTTCCAAGCCATACATGATCAGACGGTTGAAAAGAAAATGCAAGTGAAGGCAGCCAAAGAAATATTCCCATCCGATACTCCGCAAATATCATGATACATATCGATTATGTCTTTAAAAGTATCCCAACCGCAACTGATGTCTTGGTATTATACATATCATTTGCATTTCCTCATTTTGAGTGTGATTTTCATCACCATTTCAGCGTGCTCAAACCGAGAGCTTTCTGCGCCCAAGTTTGAGGAATTGCCAGAGCTACCAGAAAAGCAAATGATGTCGCAAAAGGCAGAAGCAAA
>JAYYJC010000233.1:0-10000 GCA_036146655.1 Myxococcota bacterium
CGAGCGTAACCCATTGTCATTTGTCATCTCACTGACAGGAGAGGTTCGAGGAGAAATCGAACCATGTGGCTGTCCGACACTTCCGTATGGTGGATTCCAGCGCCGAGAAGCATATCTCAACGAGTTGAGACAAAAACACACGGTCTTTCACCTTGATGTTGGAGAAATGTTGCTAAAGGGATTTTCTACCAACACTCGAAACGACAAAGATGAAAGAGCCTCTTTAATTTTATCGCTTATTGACACCGTGGGACTCGATGTGTGGAACATTGGCCCCAGTGATCTCAGCATACTAAGTCCACCTTTTGAACAATATACAGTGGCTGTGTCCGCCTCCTTTACAGATCAGTCTGATAAGCCCCTATTCCCACCGAGTAAAATTGTTTCAAAAGACGGCATTCGCATTGGTGTCATCGGAATCTCAACACCTCCGACAGACCCTTCTTTTCAATACAGCTACAGGGCACCCAAAGATGCTCTTGAAATAGGTATAGAAAGTCTTAAACCACATGATGTGGATTTAGTCGTTGTTCTGAGTTCTGTATCTGATGACCAATTGGACCGTCTCATTCAAGAGTCACCAGTGGGCGCTGTGGTACTAAGCACCATTGGCAGCTTGCTCGACGAACCAAGGCATCCTGATGGTAATCCCGCACTTCCTCTTGTGGTTGAGACCCCAGACCGAGGTCGCTATGTTCAAAATATCTATGTGAGACTAACAAGGAATGAAACACACCCGCTCGAAACACTTGAAGATGAGCAGTTATGGAGAAACCAGTTATTTAGTCCCAACACGGACAATCTCAGTGAGATTGGCACGGGAAAAAATCTTGCCTATGCTGAACTTGTTCCACTCAACAAAAGATTCGATTCGCACAATGCCCCCCAGAGTGGTGTCGCCATTGATGACTTCAAAGAACAGATTCGACAAAAGGCGGCACAAGTAGCCCAACAAGAACCAGAACCTTCAGAACCCGGCTATGCTACAGCCGCAGCATGTACAAGGTGTCATACACAGGAGTTCGCTCGGTGGACATTTAGCCAACATCCTAGGGCTTGGGAAAGCTTAATCCGTGAAGGACAAGCCGATAATCCAGAGTGCATCGGATGCCATTCAACAGCTTATGGCGAGCCCGGTGGTTTTGGTGAACTGACTCAAAGTAACATTTTAAGGTTTAAAGGCGTACAATGCGAAGCATGTCATGGACCACTAAAAGGACATCCAAATGCGGATGACATTCACCCACTTCCCATCACACCTGATCGATGCTTGGGTTGTCATGACGAAGCCAACAGTCCAAACTTTGAGTTTGAAAGCTATCTTCATCGAGCCAGTTGTCAGGCGGTAACCATAAATGAGGAACCGTAAGGCTTACTTAAAAGGAAGCACACTTGTGAGTGCGCGTGCCACAAATACTCGGTTGTTGTAACCAAGGGAAAGTTGGGCACAACTATTACAGACGACATTGCTACCTGCCATAAGCAGTGGTGCTGCTTCCAATTGGGTGTTTCCACAAAGGGAGCAACTGTGACTCTGATGAGCAGGTTTGATGTCTACACCTGTAAATGCCTCAACAATACATGAGTCACAGATTTGAATGTTGTGCCCCTGTATAAAGTGGTTGACAGATTCATGACTCTTTCCACACACTCGGCACTTCCCAGCGCGATCTTCCACACGAAGCGCTACTCGATTGGACATCTGCTGGTTGGTTGCCAATGCCAAAGCTTGCACCTGTTTTGGTGAGGCTTGTCTGTCTTTGGTTATGGTGCGGAGACGGCCAATGGCATCACGGTGATTACGCAGTGCCCATCCAACCCAAGTCGCTATTTCCATATTTCTGTCATTTTGACCAGAGGTCCAACGCTTAAACAACTCTGAAACTTGATCACTGTTGTGAAAGGCACAAGCCAGAAGAAGGTGCATTTGATACGACCGAGCGACCCGAACTTCCGACTTTTCATTGCGCTGATGCGCTTCAAGAGAATGGGCCTGGGGGTAACGGTCAAGCGCAGCGGCCTTAATATCAGTGTATTGGATGTTTAGCCCTTGCATCAAAGCAGAAAGTGGCACATGCTTCGCACTTGAAAGCGCATCTTCACCAAGCGAAACACTGTAGTTACGATCGGGTTGCTCCAACGCACTTTTCACAGAATATGCGTTGACCTCTTCAGCAATATCACACGCTGCTTCCCAAAGTTGGAACCGGAGAAGTTCATCTTGTGTCATCGCAATCACTGGAAGAATAAGTGAGGCGCTGTCTGCATCAAGGCCTTTTAATTCCTCAATAATGACCTGTATGCGCTCACGAGTACAGACTCTTGCGTCGACCACACCGCCGATGGGCAGTCGATCATAATTCGATACTTCAGACAACAATGCTTTATTTAGCCAGTCCCAGTCACCAGCATTTTTGTACAATTTGACCAGTTCTCTGTAAGATTTGATGTACTCAGGGTGCACATGAAGATTTTCACGAAACTCTCGAAGCCCTTCCGGATACGATCCTTCTTCAATCAAGATGCAGCCAAGTGTATGTCTCGCCAACAGATGATTCGGGTCAAACTGGAGCGCTCGCTGACACTCACTTTTGGCTCGCCTCAGGTCTCCAAGCTTAAACCAAGACATGGCTATTTTTGCTTGAATGGCAGCGTTGCTGCTTCTGTCACGGTTTTGAGCTGAAATTGTACGGTTTAACGCTTCTTTTTGATTGAGATAAGTTCGAAAGCGCTGAATGGCGTTGTGGTACTTACCAACTTGGAAAGCCACTTCGGCCAAATAGCGCTTTGACTTAAGTCCAAGTTTGGGATGTTCTTTGAGTTTTGAAAGGCACTTCTCTGCTTCCTGAAACTGCTCTTCTCTCAAACATAAAATGCCTAAATCAAGCAAGACAGAAGACATCACCTTGGTGATCTCAGGAAAGAGAGAAATCGCTTTTAACAAATGAAATTGAGCCCGTTCACGCATCTGCGGATTGGAATGGGCCTCTGATAAGGCAAAAAGCATTCGACCAAGCGTGGCATGAGATTCCCATGCTTCGGGAGCAAGTTGTATGGATCTTTCTAAATGTTGAAGCATTCCCTCAAGGTCACCATTTGAACGGTCAAAAGCCGAGCAAGCAAAACTCAATAACGGATGCTCTGTTTTTCGCTGTTGAGCCATAACAAGAAATGGCTGAGCCTTATCAATGCGCTCCATACGCACAAGTGCAATGGCAGCAATCGCCATGGCTTCTACAGAGTTTCGATCATCATGAAGGACTTTTTTGGCCTGTGCGAGCGCCTTTGACAACGCATGCTCACCACCACCATGAAATAACCCGTGCGACAAACTAAGCTGAGCAAGCTGAAGTCGAATCTGGGGGTCAGCAGAGCTTCGAACCAGTCGAGCCTCATGATGCTCAATGGTCCACTCTATGTTGCTGTGAGGAAGAAGGTGATTTGCGCTCATGTTTTTAATGAGGTGATTGAGAATGCCTTAAGCGGCACACCATATTATCACGATACTAACAATTCATGTACCTTTGATTGCAAATAATCCGCATTCTCTGATTCTAAAATCACAGAAAGTCCGTTGTCAGAATGCCACCAAGCCAGCACATCGACCTGACTTTCTAGCCATGAGAGAGCCTTAAATGTGCTGGAACGACGGGATAACATTGTAAGGAGAACAACAGTGGTATTTGCATTTTTCGGCAAATGCCCATGAAGATTTGTGGTTCTTATCAATAGCCGAAAGTCATTGGCGCCTGCTGTAGCGTAAAGTAAGTGAGGTCCAAAGGCCTCCAACATTGCTGGATCATCAGTCACAAGCCAAGCCACTTGATCTTCCAAAGCCACCATCAAAGCGCAAGGCTGAGGCTCTGGTGTAATCAGCGTCCCTTGTCCTGAAGGGTTTAATGTTGCGTTGGCCCTCAACTTAATGCCCATTTTCTGTGCCAATAGGAGGGCTTCGGCTTGTAATACTTTGGCACCACGCTGAGCCGCTGTCAACACAGTTTCAATGTCTATTTCTTCATGCCGATAGGCCGTAAGGACCCGCCGAGGATCTGCGCTATACACGCCATCGACATCTGAACAGATTTCACAAAATTCTGCGTTTAAAGCAGCGGCAAGAGCAACCGCAGAAGCATCAGAACCACCACGGCCAAGAGTCGTGACCTCCTTAGAGAGAGACATTCCCTGAAACCCAGCAACGATGGCTACTGAACCTGATTCGAGGGCCTTTTGAATCCGTGATGGTCTCACCTCAATGATTCGGGCGGCTGCATGGCGATTGTCGGTAATGATGCCAGATTGACTGCCAGTAAAAGAGCGTGCGTCATATCCCAACTGCTGAACAGCCATGGCCAAGAGTGTCATACTGACACGCTCTCCCACACTGATCAACAGATCGAGTTCTCTTCTTTTTGGTTCTGGACTGACTTCCCTTGCCAAACGAAGCAATTCATTGGTGGTATTACCCATCGCTGACACCACCACCACCACACGCCAGCCCTCATCAACCGCCTGAACAACACGAGCCGCCACGCGCTGAATGCTCGGAATGTCAGAAACAGAAGAGCCACCGTACTTTTGAACAATGACTTTCATCAATAGCTGCTTGACATTAGGATATCAATCATGGCTTCATCACCGGCCGGTGTAAAGCCGCTAATTCTAAGACTGCGAATGGGTGTTTGGGGCGGAACCGAAGGACGCAATTGACTGAGACGAATGGGGAACATGCTTTCTCCTTCGATCAAATTGACGGCATGGCCCCAAATACGACCATCCCACGCTTCGATTTGCAACTGCAACGAAACGACAGGCTGTACGGTTCGGATGGTCAGTTCCAAACCTTGCAGACCTGAAGCGTCCGCATGAAGACTCATGCCCCATACAGAAAGACTCTCATTAAGTGACACCCACGCATTTTCAGAAGATGGCAAATGTTGCAATTGCTGTTTAAGCATTTTGGCTTCTTCAATACCTTTGTTGACACGGTTGCTCGTATCTGTACTTTGAGACCGTAAAAAGCATTCAATTGCGTCATCGTATTGACCAAGTCGAATAAACGCCATTCCTTTCCAATACCAAAGTTCACCATAGGAAAATTCAGATGATTCCAAACCGTCTAACAAGGCATCATAAACACCGATGGCTTCTTCGTGTTCTCCTTCAAACTCAGAGAGCAAACGGGCCTCGTGAAGCTGAGCCCAAACCGTATGGGGGCGAACAGGTTCTGACATCGATGCGGAAACAAGCCAGAGATAAAGCATTTAGCCGTTGTCTTCTGAGCCGATGAATCGATAACCAACACCATGTAAAGTTTGAATAAATTCTGGGGTTTGTACATTATCCCTAAGCTTTTTTCTAACTGTAAGCACATGTGTATCAACGGTACGAGTTGCAATGCCGCTTTTGTAACCCCACACATCACTCAGCAGTTGTTCTCTGGTCAGGATGGTTCCCTTATTTTGGATGAAGTAAGTCAAGAGATCGCATTCTCTTTTACTCAACTGTTCCGAGTCACCTTGGGGGTGCCGTATTTCGTGCATATCAAGGTCGACCTCTACCGCGCCAAATCGATAAACTCGCTTGACTCCTCCTGCCCGTCTGAGGTTGGCATGTATTCTGGCCATTAAAACTGGAAGAGAGAAAGGTTTGGTCACAAAATCATCTGCCCCAACCTCAAATCCAAGCAACTTGTCATTTTCAGAAGATCGAGCAGTCAAGAAGATGATGGGCCTCTCGAAACCTTGCTCTCTTAATTGACGACAAATTTCGAACCCATCTGTGGTCTGAATAGATTCGCCAGGGCCTTCGTGGAGCATCACATCCAATACCGCAATGTCCGGCATGACTTTTTTGGCAACCTCTAATGCATCTACAGCACTCCGAGCACCATGAACCTCGAACCCCTTCGATGAGAAGAATCGCTTCAGAGACTGAAGCACATCGGCCTCGTCTTCTACAAATAAAATACGACCTTGATATGCAGTCTGTTCGCTCAAGTTATTTCTCCTTCTGACTCTGCATGGTGAGGCAATCTAAGTGTAAAGGTACTTCCCATTTCTATAACAGATTGTACCTGAATTGAGCCGCCATGTGCTTCTATAATATGCTTAGTAATCGATAGTCCGATTCCTGTCCCCTTTTGACGGCGAGCATCACGATCATCACTTCGAAAAAATGGATCAAATATAAATGGCAAATCTTGAGCCGGAATCCCGATCCCTTTGTCAGAAACGACAATCACAACATATTCATCTTGTCGCATAAGACGAAGTCGAACCCATTTTTCATCGCCTGAATATTTAATGGCATTGGTTACCAAATTAACCACACACTGACCAATTGCATGTGGGTCATGGCGCACAGGCGGCATATCCTTAGCGATATTGAAATCAATGATGGCATCAGCCATGCTAAGTGTTGCTTGAAGGGATTCGATGGCTCGGTAGACCGTATCAGAGATGTCGCTGGAGTGAAAATAATATTGCTTCATGCTGCGTTCTATCGCCGTGTAGTCCAATACATTTTCAACCAGCCAGGTCAGTCTCTCACTCTCTCGAATGATCACCGCCACATCGTGTTCCTTTTCATCTTCAGTGACAGACAAGCCATAAAGCAATGACTCGCCCTTGAGTCGTATTTGGGTAATTGGACTGCGCAACTCATGAGACACATTCGCTGCAAAATTGCTTTTTATACTGGCAAGCTCTATTTCTCTTGCCACCACACGGGCGGCGAGGAAAGCACCAATGCCCATCATAACCAGCGAGAAAATAACCATCATGACCCGCTGAATCTTGAGCCGTTGTTGCTCAATGAGAAGTTGAGTCTTATTTTTTTGTGTAACTGCGACAGACCAACCCTCAAGCCATGGCAAATAGCGTTTTGTTAAGATATCGGGTGGATCAACAGCTGTTGGCGCAATCAAATGGGTCTGAACCCACCGATCATTCCGACTATTCTTAGCTGCTGCTTCACTTAAAAATGTAAGCATACGCTCTTTATCGAGACCAAATACATAAGTCTCATTGGCCCAGTTGGTCCGAGCCCAGATGGCATTGTCTTTGACCTGCCAATGAAGCGCCCCAGGCTGAGTTATTTTAGATTCTTGTATGAGTGAGCGCCATTCATCTTCCCAAGCATTCGCCCAATACAGCATTTGCGCACGCTCATCAACCCGTATTCGAGAAGCATCGATGTAAACACGCATGCGATTGTCAAGGTCTTCCTGATTGAGTTGAGCAAGAACACGGTATGACAGTGCGACTTTTAATCCATCCCGAAGAGACCATACCGTTCCCAATAGCGAGTTCAACTGATTTTGTAATTGTTGAATCCGCTGAGGAGATGGTAAACTTTCGGTTGATTTAATAAGATCGATGTGATGTGTCGTTTCAGCAGGCTCAGTGGACAATGATCGATATGGCTGGTTTGACAACCGAGCAGGATGAAAATCTTGACGCCAATCAACTTGATGTGAGTCAATTATTGGTGCAATTAATTGTTGATTCACATCAAATCGAAGAGCTATTCTTTGGTGTTGATGCAACAGACTCATGGGTGATTTACCCGCTTCTAGTAGGTACGAAACAAGAGATTCGATCCCGGTAAATTCGACATCAACCATGTCAATGAAACTTCTGGACACTCGGTCTGATGTTTCTTGAAGTTCAGAGCGTATCGATGTTTCTTGGTAGCGGAGCGACCCCAAGGTCAATGTGGCAAGAATGATAGATGGAAGCACAATCAAGAAAAAAGTCAGTAATACAAAGCGTACAACGCCTTGCAACTGCAGGGCACGTTCCATCGCCTGGACCTTTCCGAAACGATGCTGTAACAAAAATGCAATTAATCGAACAGAGACTGGAATCTGTACGCTTTTGGACATATTATACCTGCCAGTAGATTATAACCCACACCACTTATCATCTTGGAGATCCCACCGATTATGCTGCTCTCTATCCTCTTGAGTTGTGCCTCAGAAAACTATGCCCGATTATACCACACTGAGGCCAAAGCACCTTCTCTAACATGGGAAGATATCGAAAACTTTGAGCATATGGGGCCAGTCCTCGTGGACAGAGGGGTCAATTTCTGTACTTACTCTGCCAATGCCGAACGAATAGAAATTCTGCTGTTTGACGACCCTGAATCGGAGCTACCTGCCCAACAATATGAGTTAATGCAGCGTGGTGATCTTTGGTGCATCTACATCGAAGGGGTTGGGATCGGACAACATTATGGCTACATTGCTTGGGGGCCAAACTGGACATATGATCCAGAGTGGTTGCCAGGAACCACATTGGGCTTTCGGGCAGATGTTGACAACTACGGCAACCGATTCAATCCAAACAAGTTGTTGTTTGACCCATGGGGAAAGGCCATACACCGTGACCACGACTGGTTTAAAGGCAGTGTTGCGAGTGGTCCAAGCCGTGCAGAATCTACTTATGCCGCTGGATCGAAGACGGTCATTGTTAAATCCGATTACGAGTGGTCTGAGGCAGAAACCGATTGGATCAACCTTCGCACGAGCGAAAATCACCCCAATCACGGATGGAACGAACTGGTTTTTTACGAAGTTCATCCTAAGGGATTCACGATGAACCCCGCAAGTGGCGTTGACAATCCTGGTACCTACAGAGGGTTTGGGGAACTTGCGCCTTATCTACAGGACTTAGGAGTCACTGCTGTAGAGCTGCTTCCCATCCATGAAAAACCACTTGACGGAGGCTATTGGGGCTACAACAATCTCAATTTTTTCGGTCCAGAAAATACATTCTCAGCTGAGTTTCTTCAAACCGGCCGTGTAGATGATGTTCTTGATGAGTTCAAATGGATGGTTGATCAACTCCATCAACACGACATAGAAGTGATCATTGATGTCGTCTACAACCACACCGGTGAAGGTGGGTTGTGGAGAGAACGGCTTTACTTCGAAACCTATGATGCCGCCTATGACATCAACTTCGATCCCAAGGAAATCGCTGGTCTTTACACCTTCAGGGGTCTTGACAACATTTCGTATTATGCCCTTTCGCCTGATGGACAAACCTATTGGAATAACACAGGTGTCGGCAATCAGACGCGACCCAACAATCTTCCAATGAAGCATCTCATTATGGACTCCTTGCGCTTTATGGTGGAAGATTTGCATGTGGATGGTTTTCGATTTGATCTTGCGGGAATTCTTGGAGAGCCCGATCTCGACTACAACAATTGGATTGATCCCTCACAAACCATCTTACAAGAAATCATTGACGATCCTTTCTTCCAAGAACGCAATGTTCGAATGATCTCTGAGCCATGGACTGCCAGTGGTACAGGGCCAGGCATTGGTGGCTTCCCCAACACAACAAACGACGCAAGGAAGGGCTGGTTTGAATGGAATGCACACTATCGAGACTGGTGGCGCTCATTTGTGAACAACGATAATTTTAACCTCAACAGCACTGAAGGGGTCGATGGTGGTTCCGTTATGACTGGTTCAGCTGCAGTATACGGATGGAACGATAGAAAGCCTTACCATGCCATCAATTTTGTGACTGTTCATGACGGCTTTACTCTGTACGACCTGTTTTCTTATGACGAAAAGCAAAATGGATGCGGACTTCTTAATCCCATCTGTTGTGACGATCCCCTCTCCGTATGGTGTGACGAAATCAGTGGTGAAGAACACAACCGCTCTCGAAACTGGGGATCTGACAATGAACACTTCAAAAGGCAGATGATGCGAAATCTGTTTGCTGGTTTGTTCTTTTCGCATGGCTCACCCATGATCTATGGCGGAGACGAATGGATGCGAACCCAATATGGCAATAACAACGCATACAGCATTTGGTCAGACAATGAATGGAATTGGTTTAGATGGGGAGAATGGCAAAATGAAACCGCACCGCATCGAGCGCGCATGCACGACTTTGTGCGAAATCTCACCAAGTTTCGACGGGAACACCTCTATGCGCTGAGTCCTCTTGAACATGGAAGTGGGATGCCATTTTCA
>JAYYJC010000234.1:0-10000 GCA_036146655.1 Myxococcota bacterium
CGATGAGCCAAGGCACCATGGCCAACTTCTCGTCGTTTTGGTCCGCCCATTCGTCGCACTTCTCCGGTACAGTATGGTGGAAAATTATACTGAAGCATCCAACGGCGTTCTTCGCTTGCTCCTGGATTGTCAATTCGCTGAGCATCTCGGTCAACTCCGAGAGTAGCTGTGACAAAGCCTTGTGTTTCACCACGCGTGAACACCACAGAACCGTGTGCACGGTCAGCCACACCGGTTTCAATCCAAATGGGACGAATATCATGGGTTTGACGGCCATCGATGCGAATGCCTTCTGTTGCAACCTTGGTCCGCATTTCTTTGCGAAGGAGCTTTTCCCATGCATTTTTAGCTTCGCCAGTGATGCTTGAAGCGTCTTCTTCTTCTTTGCCATCAACCAGTTGAGCAATCAATGCATTTCGGGCGGCTTTCAAGGCTGCCCCTCTTTCATGTTTACCAGTCACCGCAAGGGCTTCCACAAGCGACGCTTCAGCGCCAATCGAGATAAGTTGCTGCATCACTGTTTCGTCAGGTGTAGGTGCTTCTCCAATGTCAAACTTTACAGGGTTAACCTTGGCAACGAGTTCTTCGATGGCGGTGATGATTTTTTGGATTTCAACAAAAGCCAACTCCATCGCTTCCATCATTGATTCTTCATCGGCTTCACTTGCCCCACCTTCAACCATTGAGATGCCATCACGAGAACCCGCAACAACCAAGGTGATGTCCGCTTGTTTAATTTGCTCAAGAGATGGATTGATGACAAATGTACCATCAATTCGACATATCCGAACACCGGCAACAGGTGGTCCCATAGGAATGTCACTGACTGCAACAGATGCAGATGCCGCACAGAGAGAAAGCACATCCGTATCGGAAGCCTCATCAAAAGAGAATACGGTAGCTATCACTTGAAGTTCTCGGGGAAAGTGCTTCGCAAATTGGGGACGAAGCGGGCGGTCAATGAGACGGGAGATTAAGGTTTCGCGTTCACTTGGACGACCTTCACGTTTTAGGAAACCACCAGGTATGGTACCGTAACCACCGGTCCGATCTTGGTAAACCACGGTTAGTGGAAGAAAACCAAAATCAACATTGTCTTTGGAGGCGCAGGTGGTCACAAGGACGCTGCTTGAGTTTTGTTTAACAATGACAGAGCCATTGGCTTGTTTGGCAATTTTGCCTGTTTCAAAGGTGAGAGGCCGTCCACCGACCTCTACAGATACACTATATTCTTTGCTCATGGTTTGTTCTCCAAGGCCAATCTACTATCGTTGCTCATAAGTCTACGGAGTGTGAGCGATTCGATTTGTCGCTCAAGCTGCGAAGACCTACGAACAATCCTGTCTCAAGGCCTAAATTTTTGGGATTAAAAGGGGTTTTGTAAAGATAAAAGGGTGAGGCCACGGCCTCACCCTTTGGTGTTCGATTATCGACGCAGCCCAAGACGCTCTTTAAGTACAGCGTAAGCTTCTGGTTCAGTGCTTTTCATGTACTTGACTAGATTGTTCCGCTTACCGACGAGCTTCAACAGACCACGGCGAGAATGATGGTCCTTCTTATGGGTTTTGAAGTGCTCGGTGAGCTGACGAATCCGCTCTGTGAGAAGGGCAATTTGGACTTGAGTAGAGCCGGTATCGCCTTCTTTGCTTTGAAATTCTTGGATGATTTTTTGTTTTTCTTCTGTAGTAAACGCCATGATTGCTCCTATGTATTCGCGAAACCTGCAGGCATGAAAACGGCGTTGATTTACATCCCGCAGCGTCCGCATTAAAGAATGCGACAAGTAACCCATTACAGGCGTCCTGTCAATGCCCATTCAGCAGAACCTTCCCCATGCACCAGCAACTGTCAGAAATAGAATACCCATTCGGTCTGTACTGGATCCGTATCTAAAAAGAGCACAATGCGTACTTGAAATCGCTTCAGGCACAGGAGAACACATTGCCTGGCTTGCACCTCAATACCCAAACATCAAATGGCACCCCTCTGACATTTGTCCAAATTCATTGCCAACCATAAATGCATACAACCAAAACAATGACAACGTTCTACCTGCCTTAGAACTGAACACACAAAGCTCAGAGTGGCCGATTTCAGAGCGCTTCGATCTGATAACCTGCATTAATATGACACATATTTCTGACTTCAAAAGCACATTGTGTTTGTTTAAAAACAGTGTGCAATACATTAAGCCCAATGGGGTGTTGTACTTCTATGGTCCGTTTAACAAAGCCAATCAATTTACATCGCCAGGGAATGAGGCTTTTCACATGAGTCTAAAACAGCAAAATCCGCAATGGGGCCTTCGCGATGTTGAAACCATCATCCATTCAGCAGAAGAGTCAGGATGGGCGCTGATACAACACATTGATATGCCAGCCAACAACATGTCTCTCTTTTTTCAATTGAATCCATGATTGCTTTCCCACTGGGTGTCTTATGCTGCCTTGGAATCGGTCAGCGGTTGACAGGCAACAATCAACACAATTCAACACTGACTGTGGGGATTGCTGCCGCTGGTTTCTTTGTTTTATTTGGAACGGTATGTACAGTGCTTGGATTTCTTGGATGGCTTCGTGCATCCATCATGTGGCCAACCATGGGCACAATACTCTTTGGAGTTGTCTGGTTTACAAAACCAAAGGTTGAAATGCGCTCGCTTTCTGAACTCACCGCAATCGCACTTATGGTCATTCCCTTCTTCTTAATGGCCATGGTTCCTATTTGGTACAGGGACAGCCTGACTTATCACGCCGCAATGGCCAAACAGTATGTTTTATCTGGTGGTTTTCATCATGGTGACCTGATCGTATTTTCATACTTTCCTCAAAGTTGGCAAAGCTTCTTGGCGGGTTGGATTTGCCTGTTTCCAAACGGTTCACTGCGTTTAATCTCAGCATGGATGACCTTCTTTTGTGCATGCACCATCCATGGAATTGCTCGAGAAACAGGTGCAAATCATCGGCAATCTATCACAGCTACCGCTGTTGCATTGCTGATCCCAACATTTATCGAGTTTGGAAGTGCACTCTATGTACAAAATGCATTGGTCCTCTTTGCTTCACTGACATTTTTTTGGGCCAAGTCAGAAGACCCTCGTCAGGTGCGATTGGCAGGAGTCTGCGCAGGGCTGTGTGCATCTCTGAAGTTGAGTGGGCTATACATTGTGCTTTTAATATTCGTCTGGCGACTTTGGACAAAAAAGCATGTGACTGTGTTCTTGTTTACTGCCTTGATTTTTGCATCGCCATTTTACCTCAGAAATGCCATTTCAACTGGCAACCCTTTTTTTCCAATGATGTGGACAACCTTCGGGGGTGCTGGCTGGGATGCATGGAGAGCCATGGCGTATGAAACCACTCTGCAGCATTATGGAGCTGGTCGAGAAGCAATAGACTTTTTGCTCCTTCCTGTCCGGATGGTAATGACGAGAGACATGTCCCAAAACTTCCAAGGTTCAATTGGACCGGTTGCATGGACAATCATCTTGTGGGGGCTCTACAAACGCAAAGACCACTTCTGGACTCTGTCACTTGCTGCGTGGGCCGTCATTTGGGCACTAAATGTTCAACAAATTCGATTTTTAATGCCGCTTCTTCCGGTCATGTTAGCCATTGCATCATCACACATTCCGAAAAGCAATCGAGTGATGGGCGCTCTCATACTCAGTGCTGTTCTGTGGGGCTTTGAACCCGCTCAAATGCTGTGGAAGAGACAGGCCACCACAGAGGTTTTGACAAACAAAATCTCCAAACAAGACTTTTTAAACCAAAAGCTACCCGAAAACTATCCGATTGAGAAGTGGCTCAACCAGCAAGACTTTCGTAAGGTATGGCTGGTTTGGATGAGGGGTTACCATTATTACCTTGAAAAACCAGCACGGATTGACAATGTATTTGGGGCATGGCGATTTGAAAAAATGCTCGAAAATACAGATGATCCCCTCAAACTGAAAGCACAACTCGAAAATGCAGAAATCGATGCGATAGTAATCAATCATCGCTTTTTTTTACAAGACAACAATGCTGACACATGGGAAGGGCGGACTGCACAGTTGAAAATGCGATTTTCAAGGCTTATTCACTCTGGTGCTCTGACAAAACAATACACAAACGGCCCTGTAAGTGTCTACTCGCTTTCAGACTCAGCATCTTCGCTTGAAGACATTTCTGAGTGAACCAAAATATCATCTGAGTCAGCTTGGGCACCTTCAGCCGTAAGTCCCCACATGCCGTGCTCAGCCTTGCCTTCAAAGACTTGATCAAACCGGCGTAAGATGGCTCGAAGTTGATGGGGTTCAACCTCAGTTCCAACCGCTTCTGAGACAAGCGGCAACAAATCACTTGGCTTCATGCTGCCATATTCTTTGAAAATGGAAACCAATACATTGCGTCGACGCTGCATCTCTGCTTTGGTGGTGCGGGCTGTTCTGCTCTTTTTGATTGGCCCAAGTCCATCGTCGTCTGTAGAGAACCGGCTGTGTCCCTGAACGCTCAGTTGCTCTGGACTTATTACTTGGCCCTTCAATAGTTCATCATAAACTTGAACACGCTCTTCGCACTGGATGAGTTGAGTTTGTAAGGTATTGATTTGGTTGCGTATGGATTCCGCTTCTTTACGAAACTGTGACCGCATATTTTTGATTTGTTCAAGGTTGATGTCAGACATAGAGCAAACGGAAAAAAAGGAGTTGTTTTATTTTAATCCATTTGGTTTAATATTGCTAGACAACCATTCCATACAGCCCATAAAGCAGCATTTTAGGGGTAATTGTGCGAAGTTCTAAAAATTGCTTCTTAATTTGTCTTGGGCGCATATAGAAACGTCTTAACGCCCAACTTTGCATACGAATAAGCTCTTCGGGGTCGTATCCATGGGGATGATAGATCAAACGATCCGGATCTGGGTTAAATGTGGTGTAATTTTCCCAATCATCTCGGAAAAGATCTTTTTGCCAACGATCGTCAAAGAGTTTTGAGCCAGGAAAAGGAACTGTGATGGCATACTTTGCAAAATCAAGATCCAGATCCACAGAAAATTCAACTGTTTCTCTACTCATTTCAGGGGTTTCCCCAGGCAATCCAAGCATAAAGAGCCCAACGGTTTGAATGCCTGCGTTCTTGGCATTGGCTACCCCTTCGCGCACTTTAGCAGTGGTGATGTTTTTATTTACATTGCCCAACAACATGTCGGAACCAGACTCAATACCCATTAAAACACGGCGACAGCCCCCCCAATACATTAGTTCACATGTTTCAGGGTCCAGGCGATCTGCCCGAGTTTCACTCAACCATTGGCACCTTTTATCGAGGCCCCTGTAAACAAGTTCTTCACAAAATGGCTTTAGGTCTTTCTTTACCAAAGGAAAGATGGGATCTACAAAGCCGATTTGACGGACTTTATAGCGGTCGACCAAATATTCATATTCGTCAACAATCTTAATGGGGTCCCGCTTTCGATATACTTTGCCACCGGTATTGATCAATGAACAGTAATCACAGCGATAAGGGCATCCTCTTGAGCCAGTCATCGTCAGAACAGGCTTGGCAAAGTCAGCAAAGGGCAGGAGACCATATTTTTCGTATGGAAAGAGGTGCCATGCAGGGTACGGAAGGGAGTCTAGATCCATCAACAGCCGTCTGGCCTTGTTTGTGACAGGCTCTCCATCTCCAAGCCAGGTAATTCCATCAATATGAGAATAGTCTGACATGTTTTCGCTTAATGCATCCACAAGTTCACAAATGCTTTCTTCACCATCGTGATGAACCACAAAATCAGCCTTACCTTCACGCACAATGTCCTTGGCAAAAACATCCGCATGTACAGCACCCCACACAATTTTTACGGCAGGCAAAGCCGCTCTAATCATCGTGCTTAAGACACTGCATATGGGTTCGGAGGGGGTTAAGACCGTCATGCCAACAAGCTCGGGTTCAAATTCCTTCACACGGGATAAAACCTGTTCACCAGACAGTTTATCTGCGAACATGTCAACCACACGGACAGTACACCCATGCCGCTCTAAGGCCGCTGCAATGTAAGCGAGACCAATGCATGGCATTGGCTCTAAAAGACCGGCAAATCGGCCCAGCTTTTTTAAGTTCATTGATGGATTAATGAGCAATACGCGCATGCATTCTCCCTGCTTATCTACCTTTTAACCGATCTAAACGTCGGCGGTCTTTTTTTGTAGGTCGCCCTCTACCATGAGACATACGAGGCGGGGCGATTTCTTTTGGATCTGGTGCTGGTGTGTGATCCTCATAAAGCGTCTGCGCCACACTGTACGGTCCTCTCACGGTTGACAATTCAATTACTTTTAAAATGCGCAATCCACCAAGAGTAAGCACATTAACAGAGTCACCTCGACGGATAGATTGGCTCGCCTTCACGGTTTTTCCATTGATTTTCACATGTCCCCCTTTACAAGCTTTTGTGGCCAGACTTCGGGTTTTAAAACACCGAGCAGCCCACAACCATTGATCGGTTCGGACGGCATTTACCTCCGGCGGTAATGGGGATGCGTTAGAGGACATAAGTGAGTAATAGACAAAATGGTGGGGAAAACAACATGAGCAAAGACAGTATTGCATTTTACTACGATATTGGCTGCCCATTTGCCTATATTGCTGCACATCGATTGATCAAAATTGCCAAAGCTCAGAATGTACATATTAATTGGAACCCTGTTCTCCTTGGTGGACTTTACCAACATCAGCAGCAATCACAGTTTCCGGCAAAGCAGTGGTCGATGGCAAAGGTGCAACACAACTTAAGGCAATTGCATCAGGAAGCTCAACAATACAACATACCGCTGAAATACAATCCCCATCATCCTCAAAAGACGGTCAATGCCATGCGCTTGCTTTTATGCTGTGATCAAGAGATGCGAATCAAAGCCAGTTTGGCGTTGTTTAACGCTTATTGGCAAGACGGAATAGACTTCAGCAAAAGTACAATTTTGGATGATTTGTGTCTTCAGCTTGGTCTTGAGCCAAAATGTTATCTTCGACCTGACATTAAAAGTCAGCTCAGACACAATACGGATGAAGCGGCACAACTAGGAATATTCGGAGTACCCACTTTTAAAGTCGGCTCGGACTTGTGGTGGGGACAGGATCGGCTGTTGTTTGTCCAACATGCAATCGGAGGAGCGAAAACAGTTCATTTCACACGAAGTAAAACACCTCAAAAACTGACACTTTATCATGATTTTGCCAGCCCATACAGCTATCTGGGGATTCAGCAAATGAAACAGTTTGAAGCCCATACTGGTCACAAAATCACAGCAAAGCCCATTTTACTTGGGGCCCTTTTCAAAGAAATAGGCACTCCCATGGTTCCTTTATTTACCATGTCGCATGACAAGCAACAATCGGTTTACAAGGATCTTGAACGCTGGGCCGAGTGGTGGAATATTCCTTTTTCATTTCCTGAAATATTTCCGTTACGAAGCATTTTACCCCTTAGAGCGACAATTGTAGAACCCAGTCTGACAGATGTGCTTTACAGCGCTTATTGGGCTGAAGGGAAAGACATATCAGATGTGGATGTCTTCACACAAATATGCGACAAAAATGGCCTTGACGGTGCTCTCATCATTGCGAAAACTCAACACGCTGAAGTAAAGAATAAACTCCGAGAAAATACACAAGAAGCCATTGAAGCAGGGGTTTATGGTGTACCGAGTTGGAAAGTCAATGACGAAATCTGGTGGGGACAAGATAGGCTACTGTCTCTTGCAAAATATTTGTCCTAGCGCATTCCCAATGCTCGAAGTTCAAGCAACTTAATTTGGTCCCGAAGTTCCGCAGCTTGCTCAAACTTAAGTGATTTGGCTGCAGCCTTCATTTCTCGTTTCATGCTTTTTATGCGCTGGTTTACTTCTTCGAGCGGTACATCGGAGATGGCATTTATGGTTTCTTTCTTGGACTTCGTTTTCGTGATGATTCCTTCAAGAGGTGAAGACACTTCTTTTGAAATTGTTTTCGGAACAATGCCATGTTTCGCATTGTACGCCTCTTGAATAGTACGCCGTCTTTCCGTTTCGGCAATGGCTTCACTCATTGCAGGAGTGATTCGCTCTGCAAACAAAATTACTCTTCCTTGGGCATTTCGAGCAGCTCGACCAATGGTTTGGATTAAAGAGGTTCTGTTTCGAAGAAATCCCTGTTTATCGGCATCGAGTATGGCTACCAGTTCAACTTCTGGAATGTCCAATCCCTCTCTTAAAAGATTAATGCCTATCAACACATCAAATTCTCCACGGCGAAGTCCTTGAAGGATTTCAATCCGCTCAAGGGTGTCGATATCAGAATGAAGATAGCGTACACGCAATCCAAGCTCTTGGTAGTAATTCGTCAATTCTTGAGCCATTCTCTTACTCAATGTTGTCACCAAAACCCGTTGCTCATTCTGAATCACTTTTTGTATTTCATCAAATAGAACATCCACTTGGTTCTCAATGGGCTTAATCTCAACCGTTGGATCAAGCAGTCCTGTTGGACGGATAATTTGTTCCACAATTACGCCTTCTGAGGCATGGAGTTCATAAGGACCTGGTGTGGCTGAAACGAAAATGACTTGGTTTATTTTTTCTTCAAACTCAGAGAACTGCAGAGGTCTATTATCCAATGCGCTTGGTAGTCGAAAACCATGCGTAACAAGTGTAGATTTACGCGACCGATCGCCTTTAAACATGCCACGCACTTGAGGAATTGTCACATGTGACTCATCAACAATAAGGAGCCAATCATCTGGAAAGTACTCAAGAAGCGTCGGTGGTGGCTCACCCGATTCTCTCCCACTAAGGTAGCGAGAATAATTTTCAATCCCGTTACAGCGCCCTGTATGCTCTATCATTTCCAAATCGTAACTTGTACGTTCCTCAAGTCTCTGTGCTTCCAAGAGTTTATTCGATGCCTTCAATTCGTGGAGATGGGACTGAAGCTCCGAACGAATATCGATGAGGGCTTTTTCTAAACGCTCTTCAGGCATAACATAGTGTGAAGCTGGATAAATGACTGTTTTATTGAGGGTCTCAATGGTGTTTCCCGTCAGAGGGTCGAAGAGGGTGATCTCCTCTATTTCGTCTCCAAAAAAGGAAATTCGAAGCGCAATGGAATCCTCGTGAGCAGGAAAAATGTCAACGACATCTCCCCTGACCCGAAAACAACCTCTATGAAAATCCATGTCGTTGCGGGTAAACAACAAATGGACAAGCCCTGCGATGAGCTCATCCCTTTCAACTTCCATTCCCACATTCAATGGAATCAACATTCCATCATACGCTTCTTTTGAACCAAGTCCATAAATACACGAAACACTTGAAACAATTACCACATCTTCAAACTCGAGGAGTGATCGGGTGGCAGCATGCCGAAGTTTATCAATTTGCTCATTGATTTGAGCATCTTTGGGTATGTAAGTATCTGAAGAAGGCACATAGGCCTCTGGTTGATAATAATCGTAGTAGCTGACAAAATACGACACTTGGTTGTCAGGAAAAAATCCTTTAAGCTCTCCGTAAAGCTGTGCGGCCAATGTTTTGTTGTGACAGAGCACAAGGGTTGGACGGTTGTACTGTGCAAGAACCTGCGCTATGGTAAAGGTTTTACCGGTTCCTGTAGCACCTAACAGTGTTTGAGCCCGATCACCGTTGGCAAGACCATCTAACAACTGTGCAATGGCTTCTGGTTGATCTCCAGATGGAGAATAGGGTGTTTTTAATGAAAACTTAGGCATTCCACATCGCTCCAAAGCCCCTTAAATCCTATGCCGTTCGGCTAAAACAAATAACTTGATTTGACAGCCCCTTAAAAATTAATTATTGGTTCAACCAGTAAACCATGGAAAAGAAAATGGCAAACAAAATACAAGCACAGCGTGCTGTTGATTTAACAGTAAATCACCTCCGAGCCGACATTTTAAGTGGAAAATACCCACCAGAGTCAAAATTACCGCCAGAAAGGCAACTCTCAGCTGACCTTGGCATCAATCG
>JAYYJC010000235.1:0-10000 GCA_036146655.1 Myxococcota bacterium
CCTCACACTTCGTGCTGCATTAAGCCATCTAGAGGCTGAAGGACTGTTACAGCCTAAACATGGCCAGGGTGTCATTGTACTCGACTATCAAAACTCTGGGAGCTTGGAGCTACTCGCACACATTGATGACGACGCACTGATTGAAGAACTCTTGGTACTAAGGCGAAACTTTGCAGCTGAAGCCGTTGCTCTCGCTTGCGATCATGCCAGCCACAGACACATTAACAAACTCCAAAGCATCGCCAATCGACAACTCGATACAGAGGCTGGTCAAAGCTATTTGGAAGGAGACATTGCCTTTATTAAAGAATTGGTTGCGGCTTCAGGTAGCATGACTCTCATTCTTCTGTTCAATACCATTGAACGCATTATGCGCGCTAAACCCCAGATCCCCATTGAGCTTTTAAGCGATAAGACAGCGTCACAATC
The DNA here is from genome assembly GCA_036146655.1 of Myxococcota bacterium. Taxonomy (GTDB): domain Bacteria; phylum Myxococcota_A; class UBA796; order UBA796; family UBA796; genus JAYYJC01. The sequence continues at coordinate 430 of JAYYJC010000235.1, forward strand.
AAGCTACAGAGCGCTGATTGCACTGGTACGATACCGGAATCCAGATTTGGCACGCAAAGCTATTCTGGGTTTGATGAGTCCTGAAGATGAGCAGAATCTTCAGAAGGCACTTGCAAAACCTTAAGCCCCTTAAGGCTTAAATAGAGACAGCAAGCACCCAAACCCAAGAGCGCAAAGAACTTAGATTCCTGAAAAAACCAACTCAGTTCTTCTGGCATTCGTTTTTGAACTCCCCTCAATATGAATAAGGGCACAGCAAGGCATATGGTGGATGGACCGAGCACAAAGATCCACTTGGAACTAATTATTCTTCGCTCTAGCGCATGAAGTGACAAAACGAGAGGGAAAGCCACAAATACCAGATGGTGCTCATAAGCATACAGCGGCGTAATGGTCATTATCACACAACTCAGACCAAACAATGCAAGCTGGCTTTGTCGATCACGTTTGAAAAATGAAGTGACACACAACACGATAAATAGACATGCTGTACTGATTGAATTGGCAAGCCTGCCTGTTTGGCTGAGTTCGTATATTCCCGTCTTTCCGATAAAACCGCCTTGTCCAGACACTCGAAGGGGTCCGGGCCAGATTTGATTCCAGATATCTGCAATAGAATGGTTGGCTGGCAAAGATACAGGCACAGTCAATCCATGATATGGCCCCGTTGAAAATTTCGGAAAAATCTCGGTGTAAAAGCGTAACTGTTCCGAAAAATCAACCGCAAAAAGGGTCACGAGACTTAAGCCAATCGCCCCAATACCTGACATCAAGACTGCTTTCCACCGAACGGCGCCAAGCCACTGAAACACAACCAATGCTGGTGACATTTTTATCATGGCCGGTAAACTTATCAAAAGTCCATTGCTGCGTTGATACGCAAGAAGCAGCAAGAACAGTACGCACAGATTCACCTGCCCCATCTTCATAGAGTCACTTACTGGGGTGTAGAAAAGAGCAATAAGCGCCAGAATTTTCCACGATGCGCCAGTGAGTTTCCGCATTATCCATACCGTTCCCAACCAACACAGGTTGCTCAACACCACAAAAATGGTGAAACTTGTGGTCAATGCAAAGAACGGAGACCACAAAAAGAAAAGCACTGCCGGAGGTGGGTAGAAGAAAGGATGGACTCTCTTTCGAGTTCGATCTTGTCTAGAGTGCACATTCAAATTGGCGACTTGAAACGGGCTTGACTCGCTCCAAACCGCTTCAGCGGCATAATGATAAGAAGCATAATCTTGACCTGATTTAGACCGACTGGCATTGTACACTGTTGGAATACCAACGACGATGAGGTAAACAACAGCAAAAATGACACAATTGCGCTTTATAGTTTTGGGAGTTTGAGCCATGGCTGACATCCTTTATTCGACCATATCAAAATGGCAAGGGGAAATGAAATGGGGAAATGTGCTAGACGCCGGCACAGGCAACTCATCAATGGATTGGCTGCTCGCACAAAAAACAGACTCTATCACCGCTATTACTGGAGATGTTCATCGACAGCAACAAATGAACGACCGCTTTGGGCCCAGAATAAGAGAACAAGACAGAATAATTGCGGATAATTGGTTGAACCACGAGCTTCTTTCTGGGGAAACTTTTGACACCGTGATCGCAGATTACCTAATTGGGGCCATTGAAGGCTTTGCACCTTACTTCCAAACTCAATTTCTTCATCGACTGAAACCTCATGTAAAAGAAAGCCTGTATGTTATCGGATTGGAGCCATTTTCAAATGACGACAGAAGCGAAGGTGCGACCATTATAAGAAAAATCGCAGCCCTCAGAGATGCATGCATTTTGTTGGCGGGACATCAACCCTACAGAGAATACCCAAAATCTTGGGTGCTTCAACAACTTAAGCTGTCCGGCTACACCATCGAACAAAGTGCAGACTTCCCTATTCGATTTGGTACACGGTATACCAATGGCCAGCTGGACGTATGCAAAAGGAAGCTTTACTTTATGACAGACAAGGTTCTTATCCGTGGGCTAGAGCACCAAATCGAACGGCTTAGAGAACAAGCCAATGCCCATATTGAAGACTGCGGTAAGATAAATTTTGGTTATGATTATATTATAAAAAGCAAGGCGTAACAAGTGTTACTTAAAAGTATAGGTATTTTTGTCCCTCCCAAAAAGGGCCGACGCCCACCCCCAGGTGACCGACCCATCGTAAAAGCCACTCAGCACCTGCTAACCGAGCAGATTCAATGCATCTTTGGTCATTCTTTTCGCCGCACCGAAAAGGGACTGGCAATGGATGGCTTAAGCACAAATGGTCAACAATGGACAGAGCACCTCAATCAATCCATTTGTGCGGTCTATGATCGCTTTCCTTCTCAATTGCGGAGTCAGACCTTCCAGCCGATGATGAAAGTCATTTTACCAAGTCCAATGGGAAACCCATACGGCTTTACACTGCTTTGTCGAGACAAGATCAAAACACAACGCTGGCTGGAAGAAAATGGCATCCAAATGCCAGAATTGGTTACCGATCATCACCGATTTAAAGCGAAATTATCCGATTGGGGTGCCGGTTTTATTAAACCCCAATTTGGCGCATTGGGTACAAATATACAGAAAGTGACGGCCCAATCATCTTTACCGACCGAACTTCCAGGCCTTATGCCAGACAAGCCAGAACCTGCCATTCTTCAGCAAGCCATTGACCCACCAAAAGGGTATGCGGGAATGAGTGTACGCTGTCTGATTCAACGGAAAGACAATGCACGCTGGATTGTGCGGTCTCCAGTGTTGCGATTTTCCACTCAAGACCCTGTTGTTAATGTTTCCAGAGGAGCAAAAGCCTGCGCAGCAGTGGACATGCTTCCCGAAGCATGTATTCAAGAAATGAAGCAGAAAGCGATACACATTGGCACATTGATCAGTGCACTTGATTGGGGTCGCTTCGCACTTGAGTGCGGGATAGATTTTGTAATTGACGCCGAATATCGACCTTGGATTGTCGAGCTTAATTCACGGCCAAGGGGACGGTTGGAACACTTGGCTCACACAGAACCTGACCGATTTGGAGAAGAACACATTGATGCTTTGGCACAGCCCATTCGATGCTTGGTAAATCTGCTATGACGGACCGTTATCCATCATCTCCAATGGCTTCAACAGGACAGTTTTCCATGGCCTCATAGCATTGTTCAAGCTCTTCTTCGTTTTCTGGCTGCTTGTAACAAATGTCATGATCTTCATCGTCACTCATGCGAAAATTGTTGGGGGCAGCATCAGAGCATACCGAACACAAGATGCACTCACGGTCCACATAAAAAGAAACCTGTTTTCCTGCTACAAGCGAAAAGCCCTCAATATTGTCTTCCCATTTATCTGTTTTGTCTGCCATGATAAAGTTTCCTGTAATAAAAAAGTATTATGCTGGGCTATAACTTAAAACAAGAGGCATGCCCAAGGAGAATTTCATGGCCATTCGCAAAATCGCTCGAATGGGTCAGCCTATACTCAGAAAAGTAGCCAAAGCTGTTCCTGTTGAAGCCATTACCACCTCACCCATACAAAGCATTATCACAGACATGTTGGACACAGTACTTGATGCAGATGGAGCGGGATTGGCTGCGCCTCAAATATATGAGTCAAAACGCATCGTCTTGCTTCGTTTTAATCAAAATGAAGATTTTCAAGTGTGGATCAATCCAGAAATCACAGCTCTTTCGGATGAACAGTTGATTACTTTTGAAGGGTGCTTATCTGTACCGGACTTAAGGGGGGCCGTTCCCCGAGTAGCCCATATTCATGTCAAAGCTTACAATGAAAAGGGGGAAGTTTTCGAGCAAGAGTTTGAGGATTATCCTGCCGTTGTCGCTCAGCATGAGTGTGACCATCTTGATGGGATTTTGTATGTTGACCGAGCGTTTCCACAAACCCTGTCCTTTCTGAGGGAATATCGCCGTTATCAAGATGAATTATGGGCACAGATCACCGAAGAGGAGAACATCTAATGGGCTGGTTTAATCGCACTTTCGGATTTTCAAAATCCGCAAAAATTGAACGGGCAGAACACCACCTTGATCATGGACGCTATGCCGCTGCCCTTAGAGAACTGGATGAGTTAACAGGAGAGGCTGCCAGTAATCTGCGCTCAGAAGCAAACCTTGAACTGCTAGACCTTAATTTAAATGAAGCAAAGGCCAGGTACAATTCTGGAGATGCCCATGGTGCACAAGAACACATCGATATTGCACGGTCATTGGGTGCAACGGACGATCAGATCCGAACAGTCCGCAGGCACATTAATGAAATCAATCGAGAAAGAGCCATAGAGCGACAAGTTCAAAAAGAGGCCCGTAAGCCAAAGATGACTGGTGATCCCGACTCCATTTGGGCCTTGCCGCCTGACCATCCAAAACTGAGATATGCCTTTCGCATTGAGAGCTATCCTTTGGAATTACAAGAACGGTTGATTGACCTTGGTGAAGACTTTGCTACCGCTGTCATCCAAATTGAAGATGGCGATCCCAATGCAGCATATCAGCGGATAAGCCGTCATATTGAACGAGACCCTGTGGCATATTTAGAACGATCTCGAGCGGCTTTGCAAGCGGGTCAGATCGCAAATGCCGCAAGTGATTTACAGTCTTTTGGGTCTCACTTTGAGCATGGTGTGATTGGTAACACCCACACAGGAGCGCTTTGGATTAGTCTTTTGGCTCGATTGGGTCGAGTTCAAGAAGCACTCCAGAAAGCAGATGAGTTGCGTAAAGAAAAACCCCACCCCGCACTCGACCACATCCGAAGTCAAATCCTTGAAGCCCATGGTGAACTTCACGCTGCAGAAAAATCCACTGCAAAACTCCTTAAAGAAAGCCCAAACAACCTACCCTTAATCCGACAACTTGCTCGGATACGGTTGAAACTTGGAGATCGCAATGGCGCAGCGGCTGTTCTTGAAAGTGGACTGACACGGTGCTGTACCCCAGGCTCATGCTCAAGCCAGCCTTTTGATGTTCAGTCAGCAAGAATGCTCTCTCAAATTTATTTAGAAGACAGATATAACAAACAACGTTCGGATGATTTATTACAAAAGATCAGTCAAAATATTAAAGCACCCGAGTGGATTGATCAATACATACTTGCTTTGAATGCACGCAATGAAGCCCGCCCATTTGCTCAAAACATGGCCGAAAATCTGTTGGCTGGGCTCTCTGAGACTGACCCAAGGCAAAGTTTGATTAAGAAAGCGTTCCCGGGACTGGCAGTATAAAATCTACCGAGGCAAGAGCTTAAAGTTGTTGTTGTCGTATCGGATTTCCAAGCCACCTTGAAAAATTTCATAGTCGACAAACATCGTCTGACTGTCGAACTCAATGCCAAGACTATCAGATGAAGCCAACCACTGCCCCCGCTTGATTTCAACATCTCCTGAGCGTTTTTCTTCCCAAGTGACACTGCCATCCGCATCCAGAACGATTTTGAGTTTGATGGGCTGACCTTTAACCATGCTGGCACAAACCCAAGTTCCCGCAATGCGAGGCTCAACCTTCCACTCCTCACCAGCCGATGGATTCCAACCGGTTTCGTCTTTCGCTTTTTGTCCCCATGGAGTCGCTTTGTCGTCAAAACGAATGGCAGAAAATACAACATCTGCAACAATGGGCTCATTGACCCCATGGAGTAAGACAACCCATTTCTCATTTAAGTAACGAGCCTCCCCAATGCGACCATCGTCAAGAGACAAAGACACTGAGCCTGAATCAAGCTTTTTTGAGTCCTGAACGGCGATACTGGAGTCCATAAGAGCAAATCCAAGTGAGACGATGTCACCTGCAACAGAAAGTTCAATCAGCTCTCCTTTTGCTGGCTGTCCTGCTTCTCGGACAGCGTGACCATCCCCAAGCGCGACCCAACCATTGGGTGGAGTCAATGCGTGAGCGTGTGAATTGAATAGAAGGGTTTGTAATAGCAATTGAAACATGAAAATTACCCAAAAAGAGCCTATGATAGGAAATATTAACACACAATCTCACAAGATCTTGTATGAAAAACCCCAGCAGTAAAACAATTGACGCAGTTGTCATATTCCTTTGCGGTCTAACCGCTGTTGTTCAGCTTAATCTGCCTGAAACGCCGTTGGTGGAGGAAGAAAGCATTCGACGTTTTGTAGCGGATCATGGACAAAACAAAGCCATTTCGATCATCCACCTAGCAGAACAAAACAGTGCCATCACACAACGGCAAATCTCAGAACTCAACCGCTTACACCAGCGACACGACCACCTATTTGTGGTGGCTGCATTGAACAATGAAAGGCATGTCAAAGCACCATGCCAGCAACTCAAAAAAGAAAGCGAACTACGCTACAACTGTATTTCTGCACCTGAACTGCATCATTATGATAAGGTCATCCCTGGACATTATACGCAAACAAGCAATATCACGATCCATATTAAGGGCAACGAACACAGCACAGAGCGATTTTATACCTTGACGGGATACCAAGATTATCAACAACTCATACAGCTCTTGGAGCTTGACTATTGATTGTTACAGAGGCCAAAAATCTTCATCAAATGCCCATGGTCCAGCCTGCTTGATTTCTGATTGGCCCAGCCGACGGATGAGTTGGATATAGGCCTGCCTCGAAATGTGCTCTGCCCCAAAGCGCTCTAAGTGCTGAGTGTGAACCTGACAGTCGATAAGTTCGTAACCCCACAGTTGAACTTGTCGAACCATCCAAACAAACGCTATTTTTGAAGCGTCAGGTTCCAAGGCAAACATGCTTTCGCCGTCAATATATCCACCCACAGAGACACAATAAAGGCCTCCGACAAGACGGTCACTATCCCATGCTTCAAAAGAATGTGCGTGCCCTTGCTCAAAGAGGCTGCAATATGCTCTGATCATTTCATCTGTGATCCAAGTCCCCTTTTGACCAGTCCGACTGACAGTTGCACATTGCTCAATCACCTGCACAAAATCAGTGTCAATTTTTATCTCATAGGGATTCTTTCGAATGCTTTTGGCGAGGCTTTTGGAAATGTGAAGTCGATCAGGCATGAGGACATACCTCGGATCAGGTGAAAACCACAAAATGGGCTGACCATTTGAATACCAAGGAAAAATACCTTCTCGCAATGCGAGCAAAACCCGATCTGGGTGAAGATCGCCACCTATCCCAAGTAGGCCATTGGGTTCAGCCAACTCAGGCGACGGAAAGATGTGCACTTCCGGTATTTGAAATATCATCCAGCCCTCTAAGCCGGCTTTGCAAGCCTAAAGCCCAATTCATCCGACCGAGCGGAGGGGGAAATTAGTTGAACCGCTTTGGCCCAAGCAGCCATAGATGGCTGCTTCCAAGAGCCAGGATGGTATGCCTTTTTGGTTTCTTCTCCTGTCGATGTCCACTCGGCCACATTGCCCGCCAAGTCAAAAACAGGTTCAGGTACTCGGTCATTGCCAAACAAACCAACAGCACATGGACGACCCACGCGTTCCTCAAGCGTGTTGGCATTGCCTCTTCCAAAGGGGTCTCCCCAGGGATAAGGTCTCTTCTCCTTTCCTCGCACGAGAACCGCACGCTCGATGGAGTTTAAAAGCCGTGCACCATGGGCTTTGGCATATGCAGAGGCCTCATACCAAGAAACACCCACCACTGGTTGATTGTCACAAACCAGCTGAGCAACATCTTCACCCGATGCCAAATCATTCCAAGATGGACGCTCTGAGTCACGCCAACGAAGTCCAGCTTCACACCAGTGAGAGTCGTTGGCATAGGCTTCGGAGTCGATGAACTGTCGCCATTCTGATGTCGTGACCATAAAACGGCCAATTAGCAACGAAATTTCTTTGCGAGTGACCAAGGTCCAATAACCGTCATCTCCTGGCGTCAAAAGTCGGGGATCACCAGCCAAAGACAAGAACTCTCCAATCCGAACGCGGGTAATCAAATCCAACTGGTTGTCCGTTATGGCATTGACGAGGATTGAAATGTCACCTTCACGAAGTGTGTGTGGTTCCTGATCCAATAGGCGTATAATACTGGAAGAAGAGTCATTGAGCATCGATCTTGTCCTTAGAAATCGGTTCGGTAAAAAACATAACCGGTTTAGTGAGGCTCAAGCATCTGCACCAAGGAGATTTAAAAAGTCATCTCTGGTCAAGCCTGACGCTTGATTGCAATCACCCAAAGCAGTTTCAGCAAGTGCTCGTTTGCGATCTTGTAAAAGGAGTATCTTTTCTTCAACGGTATTTTCTGAGATTAATCTGTAAACCATTACTGGATTGTTCTGCCCTATTCGATGTGCTCTGTCAGCTGCTTGCTCTTCTGCAGCAGGATTCCACCACAAATCCACCAAGAAGACATGATCTGCTGCGGTGAGGTTCAAACCCGTACCACCAGACTTCAAAGTACTTAGAAAAACACTGGGTCCGTCTTCTCTGGAAAAGTCTTCAACAACAGCCCGCCGATTAATGGTTTTTCCATCCAACCGTGTAAACCGAATTTCATTCGAATTAAGATGAGGCTCAATTCGATCAAGCATCGAGGTCCACTGTGAAAAGACCAAGGCTTTATGTCCACTTGCCACAGTGTCATTAAGGGATTCCATCAAAAGTTCTATTTTGGCTGAAGTAGATGCCTCATGCCCAGGCAACAGACCAGAATGACACGCAGCCTGCCTCAGTCGAAGCAAAGCCTCCAAAGCTGTCATCGTATTGAAACGACCTTCCGCAAGTGCCTTTACGATTTCTTTTTGAGTACTAATTCTGATGGCTTCATAAAGACGCCGCTCTCGTTCTGAAAGGGTACATCTCAACACAATATTTGTGCGTGGCGGCAATTCTGGAGCAACTTCTTTTTTCATACGGCGAAGTACAAAAGGGCGTATCCGTTGACGGAGCTGTTGAGCCGCCACAGCACTTCCTTTGGAAATGGGAAGCTCGTATCGAGCCCTAAATTCAGACAGCCCTTGAAGAAGACCAGGACACAAGAAATGAAAGAGAGACCAGAGTTCTTGAAGACGATTTTCAATGGGTGTACCCGTCAAGGCCAATTTCATTTCCCCTTGAAGAGAGAAAATCGCCTGAGCGGTTTGAGAGTTTGGATTCTTGATTGCTTGAGCCTCATCTAAGATGATGGTAGACCAGTCAACTTCCGCCATTTTCCGAACATCGTTTCGTACAATTGCATAACTTGTAACTACTATGTCTGCATTTAAATCCAATTGTCGACTACTGCCATGATAAAGACAAACCGATAACTCTGGACGAAATTTTTCAACCTCTAAACACCAGTTGTAAATAACACTCGTCGGGGCAACCACCAGACTTCGCTTTCGTATGATGCACAACGCCTGCAGTGTTTTTCCAAGACCCATGTCATCTGCAAGGATACCCCCAATCTGGGCTGTCCTGAGAAATTGAAGCCACCGAACCCCTTCAACTTGGTAATTTCGAAGTTGCGCTCTTAGATCTTTGGGGCGCTCGAGTGGTGGTAGACCCTCAAAATCATTTAATGCACTTTTGAGTGCAGCAAGTTTTGGGGGGGCAGGTGCATTGAGGGCATCACACAACCGTGCCAAATCAAACAAGGCAAAGT
>JAYYJC010000236.1:0-10000 GCA_036146655.1 Myxococcota bacterium
TCGGCACTTTTTTATCTGAAGACGCCGAACGAGCAGAAAGTAAATCTGCAATGAGATGACCATATTGTGCCAACCAGTCGCTGGGTATTGGTGCCCATCCTCCTGAATCAAGCTGTACCAAAGATGCACCACTTCGCCAGGCTTCAAGAACGGAATCTTTGGATGCTGGCCCCCAATCCACCTCAAGATCATCTTCTTTGATTTCAATGGTTGGAACGAGGGCTTCCACACGCTTAAAACTGTCCACCACTGGCCCAGACATTTTCCAGTCTTTGCGACATGCAACCAACTCAGCGAGCTGTTCCGCAAAGGCTACGGCTCGCTCACCTGAAAGCCGAGTATCCGCCCCCATCGGGATTGGAAGATGATCTACAGCCCGCTTGCGAATTCTCTTTTCGTCCTTCACCTTGCGGATGGGAACATATTCCCCCTCAACTTCGAGGTGATCACCCCGTACCCATGCCACCATTGGCTCCCCATAAGCAATCCTTGGCTTGAGTATAAGCTCACGGCCATTCTGCTCAGAATCAATTAGCAGATACGGCTGTACGGACAGAGCTTTAGGGAGGCGTTCAGTCAGAATCTGAACATGTACTTTTTCTTCTAGGCTTGGTATGACCTGACAGACCAACAACTCAACATCGTCAAGATTGTATTCGATTCCAGAGGACAGACGCTGAAATTGAATGTCAGAAAGATCCCCTCGAGAGGTAATCCTTAAGCAACCGTCACACACGACCGCATTGCTAAAGACAGCTGAAATATTAGGGTGGCGACGGATACAAACATTAAACGATTCACCGTTGTCTTCGACAATTCCAATGGGCAAAAGTACTTCAGACGAAATGGGTAATTCTTGTCCATCGAAGACCATGGATGTTCGACCGTCGCTTTCAAAGAGTTCAAAAATAGACTTTAGTGTATTTTTTGTGGGCACAGCTTGAAAGCGACCTTGAAGCAAGATTTCGACTTTCTTGTCCAACTCCGTCACCATGACATCTGAAAGTCGCATGTTTGAAAATGTGGCTGCCTTTGTCTGATCTTTGTGCTGAAGGAACCGTGTGAGTAGAAGGTTTGTTCCGCGAGAGACCAGTTCATACTTAACCCACCAATATTCATCGGGATTACTTAGTTTTTGGCTGGATACGGCAATGGCTGCAGCAGCGATATGGGCACAAGGCTTATTGAGTTCACACGAACAGCTGTAGCTGTTCTCGGAGATACTGACTGAAAATGTAATGCGAGCCCTTGGACAAAGAACCCGATAGATATCGCCAAAATTGAACACTTTGGCTTTGTCGGCGATTTGACGCCCTTTTTCAATAATGCGGTTGGAACACTGGCTTTCAATCCACTCGAACTTCAAGCTTCCTCCTTCATTAGACAAGGGCACCGACTTAACATGTTTCATGGTAAAAAACAAGCCGAGTTTGTGTCTAATAGCGAGTGCGGGTTCCTCTAGGTGTTTTTGAAAGGTCCGCCTGGTCACGAATTCCGAGCCGTATTCGTATTTCTTCGCCTTTTTGAGGTGTAATTTTTAATTGTTGAACCGCATTTTTTATCGCAGTATTCATGGTTTGCATCCCTTGACCTCTTGCGGTGTCCATGACGGTATGGATTTGATGAACCTTATTCTCACGAATTAAGTTTCGAATGGCTGGATTAACCAGCATAATCTCTTGAAGGGCCATTCTGCCCTGACCAGAAAACTGAGGCACCAAAACTTGTGAAACCACAGCTTTAAGCGCATTAGAGAGCATCACACGGATTTGTTTTTGTTCTTCTGCGGGATAAGCATCAATAATTCGATCAATGGACTCAGGGCAGCTGTTTGTGTGCAGTGTTCCCAAAACCAAATGCCCGGTTTCCGCAGCAGTGATCGCCAAGGAAATGGTTTCAAGATCACGCATTTCGCCCACTAAGATTACATCTGGATCTTCACGAAGTGCCGACCGTAAGGCTTTGGAGAAAGACCGTGCATGGGCACCGATTTCACGCTGATTGATAATACATCGATTGGGTGTATGAAGAAATTCAATCGGGTCTTCGATGGTGAGAATGTGCTCACTTCTGGTACGATTAATGTGATTTATGACCGCAGCTTGAGTGGTAGACTTACCTGAACCAGTCGGACCTGTCACCAAAACCAGCCCACGGCTAATTTCGGCTATTTGTTCAAGAATACTCGGCATATTAAGTTGCTGAAGCGACAAAATATCCGCAGGTATTCTTCGAAGGGCAAGACTCACCCCATTGCTTTGATTGTAGACATTGACTCGAAAACGGGCCTTTTCTTCAAATGCAAACGAAAAATCAACGGAAAGTTCTTGATGAAAGTACGCTCGCTGGCGGTCCGTCATCAACTCATTGGCCATGTCTCGGACCTCAACAGAAGTAAGAGGTGACATATTCAAACGCTTGATCGCACCTCCTGTTCGAATAGCGGGAACCTCGTCCGCACCGATGTGAAGATCCGATGCATCAGATTTAACGGCGACCATTAATAGCTGTCGCAAGGACGGGGTTGACATTAATTCACTCCAAGGGTTCAAACACTGCGCTAATATGGGTTATTCCTATCTCATATTGTATCGGATATTGCCATGCCAACTCTATTTTTATCACTCTTATTCATTAACTGCAGTGATTACGAGCTAAAGGAAAATTTATCCGGTGAACCCCCAACCACAGACAGTTCTGTCCCCGAAATAGACACTGTTCCTCCTCCAGATTGCAGTGTCGAATTGGCTGAACCACTCGACATTGAAACGACAGATGAATGCGTTCTGCCTGAATACAATATTGAAGAACCGTGGAATGTCGAGGTGGAATGGCAATGGACCGGTTTGAGTGCAGAACCATTTATCGACCAAGTGATGGTGGCTCCAATTGTTGGTAATCTAAACGACGATGACGGGGATGGATTTGTCAGTGCATATGACACACCGGATATTGTCATCGTTGCCTTCGATAGCAGAGATGGTCCGATGGGCGATCAAGGGGCTTGGGTTGACGGTAGGCTCTTGGCCATAGATGGTTCTACCGGTGCAGTCCACTGGTCTCGGGATGGATTTTATTGGAAAGGAGGACCCGCAATTGCGGATATTGATAATGACGGCCAGGTTGAGATAATTGCCATCAATGACGACAAGTACGCCGAAGCCGTTGATGGTGCAACAGGTCAAACCGAGTGGATTTCCAATGCCTATCTTGTCAATACCTACCCGCATGTCACAGTCGCTGATTTAGACAACAATGGGTTTCCAGAGGTTATCGCTGACAACGCCATACTCAATGGGCGGACAGGTGATGCCCTGCATCAATTCAGTATTTCCAACATCTTTATCGGACGAATGCCAGCAATTGGTGACTTGGATCTCGATGGACAACAGGAGGTCATCATTGCAAACCAGTGTAGGCGTTCAGATGGAACTTTGGCATGGGAATCTCCCATTATTGGTGACTATGGACATTGGTCAGCTATTTTAGATGCAGATGGTGATCCACAGGGTGAAGTGGCCATGGTTGGGGCTGGACAATTGGCCATCTACAACCACGATGGATCTCTAATCTCTCAAACATCAGCAGGAACTGGTCAACCAGGTCCACCCTGTGTTGCTGACTTTGACGGAGATGGAGAAGCTGAAATCGCTTGGGCTTCAAGCAGCCTGTTTAACATGTTCGAACTTGATGGCACTGTGCTCTGGAATCGCAGTGTCACAGATGCAAGCGGTCTTGCAGCCTGCTCAGGCTACGACATTGACGGCGACGGTGCTTACGAAGTCTTATTTGCTGACGAACACTCTCTGTATGTCTTTGACGGGAGTACTGGAACTGTTCGGTTCAGCCAAACCGGTCATGCCTCAGGAACCATCTTTGAGTTTCCTGTCGTGGCCGATGTAGACAACGATGGCTCAGCAGAAATCTTGATTTCTTCCAACAACTTTAGGCAGGGCGGGTCTGGATGGGCCGGTGTTACTATTTTTGGACACCTGGGCTCTGGTTGGGCCAAAAGCGGCCCCACCTGGAATGTCCATGACTTTGCGGTCACCAACATTAACCAGGATGGCTCGGTTCCGACGCCTCCTGAACCGCCATGGCAAATGTACAATGTCTATCGGGCTCGTCCCACAGAAGATGCCATGGCTGTTGACTTGTTTGCAGACATAACAGACATCTGTTTTGCAGCATGTGAACCTGAAAGCATTGTTCGGATTGCTGCGCAACCCTTTAATCAAGGTGAAACAAGCGTACAGGCTGGAGTACCGCTTTCGCTTTTTCGCAAAGATGGCGCCAGCTTAAGTTTCATCGCACAACAATTGACTCTCGACCGGATAGACGCTGGAAGGGGCGGACCCGGAGTTGAATTTCAGGTTCTATACCAAGACATTGAAGGTGCTGATGCACTTGTTGTCAGAGCCGATGACTGGGGTTCGGGCTTTGGTGCCATCGAAGAGTGCGATGAATGGAACAACGGCATCGAGATGACAGATCTGTTGTGTGCACCCTAGGCTATCGAGCCACCCCTTGAAGGTCCAGAGTGATCTTCATTTCGTTGCTGTTTCGGATTTGTCCAAACATGGCAGAGTAAGGCTCAAATCCGTAATCGGTGGCCTTGATTTTGAAGCTCCCTTTGATACGGATGCCTTCATCAATGCTCAAGAACACAGGCATAGAAACCGTGTTGGTCACGCCTCGGAGCGTAAACTGCCCCTTCAGAGTGATTTTTGAACCTTCTCCGCTGCATTCTGTGGATTGAAAACTGATGTTGGGGTGTGCTTCCGCATTAAGCTGGCCCTCAGCAAGCATGTTCTTGGTGATATCGGCCCGCTGTGAGTCCGAGACTTCCCCTTCTAAACCAGAAAGTTTACGAGTTTCGAGGCGGTCAACTTGAAGATTATTCACAGGAACTGTGACTGAAATATCGCAAGCCGCCACATTCTCTGTGTCCCATTTGGCTTTTCCACTCCATCCCACTGCTTGGATTGCATGGTCATGAGCTAGAGCTGCTCCAAGAGTTTCTGTATCTTTATAAACATTAATAAATAAAATCCCTTTGTTGGCCAACAAGGCATAATCTGTGGGAGCAGCTTCGGCAGAAGAGAAGAAAGAAGCGAGAAAAACAGACCACATAAACAACTCCTGAAAAGGTTTGTGACTTTATTGGCATTATTGCACAGGCAAGGTATTTCATTCCATAAAAAATAGTTATTGAAGAATGAAGTCAAAATCAAGTGACAACAAACGGGAGCAATCATGAACAAAACCCTAGCGATGATCATGGCTGGTGGGAAAGGATCACGGCTAAGCCCACTGACCTGCCATCGAGCCAAACCCTCTGTTCCGTTTGGCGGAAGATACCGAATCATTGATTTTGTGCTTTCCAACTTTGTTAATTCTGGCTACCGACACATCCTCGTCCTGACACAATACATGTCCAGCAGCCTGATTTCTCACCTGTCACGCAACTGGCATCTCCCTGGTATCGGTGAGAGCATTGAAGTGGTTCCCGCTCAAATGCGAATGGGCGAGCATTGGTATCGAGGCACAGCAGACAGCATCTATCAAAATCTAAACCTCATCAGAGACGCAAAGCCAGATCAAGTCGCCATCTTTGGAGGCGATCACATTTATAAATTTGCAGTTGACCAAATGGAAGCTCAGCACCGACAAACACAGGCTGACTTAACTGTCGCCGCCTTTCCGGTTCCCATTGAAGATGCGTCTCAATTTGGTGTCATTCAAGTTGATTCAAACAACAGAATTATTGGTTTTCAAGAAAAGCCGAACAATCCAGCGCCCATGCCATCAGATCCGAGTAAAGCCTTGGTCAGCATGGGCAATTATTTTTTCAAAGCCGCAGTGCTTGAAGAAGCGCTGATCACAGATGCTGAAGACCCAGACTCCAATCATGATTTTGGTCACAACATTATTCCACGGCTTGTTCATTCTGGCGCAGATGTGCGAATTTACGACTTTTCAACCAATCACATTCCCGGTGATCCTGAAGATGCGCCCTCATACTGGCGTGATGTTGGCACAGTAGACAGTTATTTTCAGGCCAATATGGAACTTCGATCGCCACTTCCCACTTTAAATATGTACAACAGAAGCTGGAGAATCAGAACCGCTCAAAGAGATTACCCTCCCTCTCGATTTGTAAAGCATGATGCCTTTTCAAATGTCGATGTCATTGACAGTTTGGTCTGTGAAGGCTCAATCATCTCATGTAGAAGACTGGTAGAAAGCCTGATTGGATACGATTGCTTTTTGCATGCAGGAGCTGAAGTCACAGAGAGTGTTTTTCTGTCGGGTTGTGACATCGGTGCGAGATCCCGTTTGAGAAGGGTGCTTCTCGACAAGAACTGTACGATTGCGCCAGGTGTCGTTATGGGAGAAGACCTAGAAGCAGATCGCAACCGCTTTCCGTTTATCACGCCTGGTGGCATCATTGTCTTACCGAAAGGCACACATGTTCCCAAGGAGGGGCCTGTTGAGTTTGCACACGACATGGCTTTTTTGATTCAGAGAGATGCGGCGCTCATGCCCATGCTCGAACAGTTTGATGGCACCTATCGAACTGGCATTAGGGACAGACACAGCCACGACTCAGCAGGTCCTAGGTACCAAAAATACGGACCTGGGGCATTAAAGGGCGGCGCTCAAACCATCTAGGCTAACTTTTCGGCCATCAATATGAGGCTTCCCGAGTGTCGAAAAGCACAATAATCGTCATAACAGGGATAATAATCTGTTGGTACAAAGTCTGATTCAGGCTTCACAGGCCTCGGATCAACGATCTGTTGGAATCGGACATTGCCCCATCCGGCTTGTTCAAAGAGAGAAAGATAATCAGAAATCGAAAACAGATGCACTGGAATGTTTAGGGCATCAACCCACGCATGACTTCCTTTATTTTCACCATACAAATCCACCATAACCCCAAGCACACCGCCGACCTGAGTGATGCGATGCCATTCTACAAGAGAGTCGACTGGCCGAGTATGGTAATACAGGCTTTCGATGCTAATCACATGCGAGAAAAAATTCGCTTTAAAGGGAAGTTCAGAAGCTGAAGACACTAAAAACTGGCTGTGATCAGAAGCGAACCGACGAGCGTGTCCGATCATCTCCTCAGAAATATCAACGCCGACACCAAGCGCAATGCCTGCTTTACACAGCTGGTGTACCAACCAGCCTTGACCACAACCCACATCCAGAATCCGTGACTCTGAATTCAAGGACCATTGGTTCAAGATGGCCTCGGTTCCATAGCGGTGACCCTCAGCCATACCATCAGCTCGACCACTCAGTTGCCACCGATCAAACTCTTGAGCGGCTCCCAATTCCCAATTCGACATCAGAAAGTCTCCTAAAAAAGTTAATCTGCCATGGTATATCATGGCAGATTACATCTGGCTTAAGCCTCAACAGAATTGATTCCTAGAAGGGGATATCATTTCCTGAATCAATGTCACTAAATCCGCCAGAGGGCTGGGGCTTCGGAGCAGAGGAACGGTTGTAGCCACCAGAGCCTGCTGAAGAACCAACATCGTCTCGACCACCCAAGAATTGGAGCACATTGGCAACCACTTCAGTACGGTAGTGCGTTTGACCATCTTTCTCGTAATTTCGCGTTTGAATGCGGCCCTCGACATAGACCTGACGTCCTTTGTCGAGATAGGTCGCTGCAGTTTCAGCAGTACGCCCGAAACACACAATGTTGTGCCATTCGGTGTGTTCGTTCCACTGACCACTCTGATCTTTGCGACGCTCACTCGTTGCAATGGAAAATGTCGTGATGGTGGTGCCACTTTGGCTGGTTCGCTGTTCTGGTTTTCGGCCTAAACGGCCGATGAGTATTGCTTTATTGACAGACATGAGTTTGTGTTGACCTCATAGAGAATGAAAGGTTAAAGAGTAATCTCAATGTAGACCGTTTTAATATATTTGACAACATCATAAAAGGTCAGATTTTGACCAAAGCCATTCATGAAAACTGACATTAAAAATGCCATTGATCTCCTTAAAAAGGGAGAACTCGTTGCCTTCCCAACGGAGACTGTGTATGGACTTGGAGGGGATGCCAACAATCCGAATGCTGTGGAAAAGATCTTTCAATTGAAACAACGGCCTGTCAATCATCCACTGATCATACATGTGGCTAAAATTGAACATGCCATGCAATACGCACATTTTTCGCAGGCTGCCCTTGAAATCGCAGAACAGTTTTGGCCTGGTCCGCTTACCCTAATTCTTGAAAAAACAGCTGCCACCCATTCCATCGTCACTGGAAATCGATCGACTGTGGGCATCCGGATTCCGAGTCATCCAACGGCACTTGAACTCTTAGAAGCCGTTAACCGCCCCATTGCAGCTCCTTCAGCCAATCCTTTTGGAACCATTTCACCTACAAAGGCGGAACACGTCAATCGGTATTTTGGCGATGCACTCTGTGTACTTGATGGCGGTCAGTGCACGATCGGACTGGAGTCAACAATCCTCGATTTAAGCGAGACACCTGCCATTTTACGGCCCGGCTCCATCGATGAGCACAGCATCACAACGATTGTTGGCCCTCTTGGGCACTCGCAAACGGCCGCACCCGGCAGAATGAAAGCACACTATGCCCCAAAAACCAGATTAATTCTTAGTGACACACCTGAAAAAACCGCTAACTCATACAGAAATCAAGGACTTCGTGTGGCATGCATTGAGCCACAAGAACCAAAGGCATATGCACAAAAACTGTATGCTGAACTGCACAGATTAGACCAACTAGACTTTGAAATACTTGTTGCTCCCAAGGCACCAGAGTACGGGATTGGAATCGCCATAAATGACCGACTTAAA
The DNA here is from genome assembly GCA_036146655.1 of Myxococcota bacterium. Lineage (GTDB taxonomy): Bacteria > Myxococcota_A > UBA796 > UBA796 > UBA796 > JAYYJC01. Next base: position 8,854 of record JAYYJC010000236.1, read on the forward strand.
AAAGCAGCAGCAGGCTCTCAATCCAATTAAGATCAGTTATACATTACAAAGACAACATTTTCATCTAAATTCACACCCTGGATCGCTCATGATTATTCTTCCTCTTGTTCTTCAGCTCTTCGCATGTCCTAGTCCTCCAGACCCCAATCAAGCCAATGCGCCCAACAACGCTGCGGGACAAAATCAACCCAATAATGCAGGGGGGCAAAATCAACCGCCTGCACCTGAAGGTGACACTCCGAAAGCGCCAGGCAAAGTCAATCCAGGCAATGGTCCAGACAAAGGCAGCAGTGGAAACGGTGGAACACCTCCACCTGGCGAACCAGGGATGGGTGGCCTTCCCCCCATTGACGGCAACATCATTCAAGAGTCTGTCATTGTTCACATTGTCAATGAAAGCCCTGAAGAACCGCCTGCACGGTTTACACAAGAAAAATTGAAAGACTTAGAACATGTGACTTTGAGCGGAACCATTGATTGTGCTGGTGACGGATGTGATGCTCCAATGTTGCTCAGGGTTATCCCATTTATGGCACCAGACAGTGAAAATACTGAAGACGGCAATGACTTTGATGCCCACATCACAATGAAAGAAATCAATGGACCTGGACCATACAGCATCCTTGTACCGAAGTCTGACACTGCAGTGGTCTTTGAATTACTCGTCGACATCAATGAAGATGGTCTATCAAACAAAGGTGACCGAATGGCTGTCTTGGAAAAAGGGGGCCAACTCATCCCCAGCAAGGATTTAAAAGGACTTAACCTCAACGCCACTGATCAAGAAGAAATAGGACCACTCGGCGGGCCAGCGGCTCCAGAAAATCCAATGAACACACCACCCCCACCACCGGTCGAAGAAGAAGAACCGCCACCACCCGGCGAACGGGAACCTGGACCTGAAGGTAACGGACCTGGACCTGAAGGTGACGGACCTGGACCTGAAGGTGACGGACCTGGACCTGAAGGCGAAGGACCCGCCCCAGAGGGCGAAGGACCCAGCCCTGAGTAGAAAAACTGAACACAGTTATCCTCAAACTTATTAAAATAAATTAATCCCCAAAAATGGTAGTATCAACAATCATTTTTGGGGAATTATGTATAAGTTATCCACAACACACCCATGAGTTATCCACAGGTTATCCAC
>JAYYJC010000237.1:0-17022 GCA_036146655.1 Myxococcota bacterium
AGGTTATCCCTAAGCTGAGGGGTCACTTGACGGCGGAACCCGTCGCCGCATGAGACCGACTAATCCTGCGAAACCGAAGATCCAAAATTGAGTCTTGGCCGATATGGCTGAGCACTTTCCACCCTCATCATCTCCGCCACACCCTTTTGAGGGAGGCTCAGGATCTGAGCCCTGTTCACCTGATGAGTCACCGCCATTTCGTTCGCCAGGCGTGGGCTCAAGATTGGTTGCAAAATCAACACTGTTTACATCACTGTCAGAACCATCTGGTAACCGTCCGAGGCTTAAGCCAGATTCTGGTAGAGAAGCGGCACTGGTATCTCCATTGTCTCCTTCAGTGATCTCTTCATCCGATGCAACGCCTGCACCATCCTTGGCATATAAAAGTGAGTCTTGAATCTGACCAGGACAATCAATCAGTCTAACACCATCAAATCCTGAAGATGCATTTCCAAGACTTAAAGTGCCTTCAACCGTCACATCTCTAAATTCTGCTGGAACTTCATCTTCGCCGATCAACCATATCTCTCCAGGTCCAATTTCGCTTTCCGGTGGAAAGAAGAGCTTCGAGTTCCAACTGCTTTCTCCCGTTTGAAGTTCCCAGTCGTCAAGACGGACACTTTCACTCCCAACATTGATGATTTCTACCCATTCATATCCACTGTCAGATCCATCTGGATTTGGATAAATCTCGTTTATCTTGATGGTAAATTGACCTGTTTCACAGCGAATTTCGGGATTTGCTGACCCTGGTGTACTCTGCTGCGCAATGACAAAATCTGCGCCTGAGTCATCGCTGTCTAAACCATCTTCACGGCGGGCATGACTTGAACCTGCAACAGCCTTTGGCGCAATGGATTCGGCAATCATGCCATCATCATCAATCCACTCATCCGTATTGTCTGCTGTCCCGTCTTCATTGCTTGGACCATAAATCACGGTATCTGAAACACCGGGACCACAGTGCAGCAGTCTCAATGAGTCTGCATTTGAAGATGCAGCCCCAAGGCTCAAGTCGTTTTCAGCAGAAACCACAATATCAGCTTCAGCGACACTTTCACCACCAATCACAATGTGACCACCAGCTGGAATCCAGTATTCTTCTTCTATTGTAAACTGATTGGAATATGAGCTTGTTCCCCACTGCAAAGCCCATCCAAGAAGATTGATGTCTGAACTTCCCGAATTGTACAGTTCAACCCACTCATTCGTGGCATCTTCAGAACTCTCTTCCGAATCTGGATTGGCAAGAAATTCATTGATTTTAATGTCGGTAGACCCTGGACAATCTTGAACAAAATCGTTTTGTACCCACGGCGTACCGAAGCTAAGCTCACTAAAATCGGCTCCATTGTCGTTTGAATCAACCCCATCTGGCAATCGCCCAATGCTTGCACCGTCACCGGGTTTGGGCGCAAAAGAGACCACCACATTTCCTTGTTCATCTGTCCAGCCATCCTCATTGCTTTCTCCGTAGATCGCCACATCAATCACTGTACCGGCACAATCAACAAGCTGTAGCCCGTCGGCATTTGATGTGGCATTTCCAAGACTAAAGTCGAAAACCACATCCGGCGCACTTCCCAGTTCCATGTATGCATTCTCTCCGCCAATAACCAAGTAGCCTCCAGCAGGAATAATGGTTCCACTTTCAAAAACACCAAGTTCTGACGGGCCTTGTGTTCCTCCCATGAGAGACCAGGATGAAAGGTCAGCGGTACTGGATGTGTTATTTCTAAGTTCTATCCACTCTCGACCAGCAGGATCAGAGTCAGAACCCGCTGGATTGGCGACAAACTCATTGATGACAATTCCATATTCTCCCGTGAGTTCACAGTCCTCACCACCACCAATGTTAGGGGCACCGGGGGTTGGATTTGTACTTTCAACAAAGTCAAGCATGGCGTTTGTGTCATAGCAATCCACACTTCTTGCAAGTGGGCTTCCACTAACATCTGGCGCAAAAGGCCCTGCAGAACTCCCAAGATCATCTAACCAAAAGTCCGTATTGGGGTCACCGTAAAGCAGTGTATCCAAAACTGTTAGACCCGTCTCATCAACCAATCGAAGCCCAGAAGTTTTGGAAGAGGCATTGGGTATATTGGGCGAAAAAGAGCTTGAGTCACCAACACCTGGTCCAAATACATAATGATCCAATCCGCCAATGACGGTTCCAGGCGGGAAGGTCCATGCTTCACTCCAGTTAGAACTGGTCACCTCAATCATCCAGCCAGAAATATTGACATCGTCTTGGCTGTTATTGCAAATTTCAACCCATTCTAATGGACCATCAGAACCAGATGGATCATACAAAACCTCATTGATCAGAACCTCAGCATGCCCAAGGCTTGCCAATAAAATCCAACTCACATCGTCTCCCTTTTAAGTTGACTTTAGCACCATCATATCTCATTTAGAGCGCCAACATTAAGACAAAAGCTTGAACCATTCAATTGAGTCTAAAATTTTGACGGTCTGAGCTATGTCTTTCTGGAGTTGTGCCTTCAAGGCAGTTGCCCCATTAAATTGTTTTTCTGCCCGAATTCGTTCGTGAAAGAATACTCGAAGCTGCTGTCCGTAAATGTCTTCGTTAAAATCAAATATGTGCACTTCTATTGCAAAATTGGTCCCATCAAATGTGGGGCGGGTTCCCAAGTTCACAATGGCTTTTTGATGATGACGCTGGTTGACTTGAACAGATGCCGCATAAACGCCCATTGCCGGAATCAGAGGGGTAGAACTCAAAACATTGGCTGTGGGAAATCCTATTGTTCGTCCTCTTTGATCCCCAGAAACCACAACACCACAAACCACATGAGGACGAGACAAGTATTGAGCTGCCTTTGCCACATCACCCGCTTCTATCAACTGCCGAATGACCGTTGAGCTAATGATTTCTTCTTTTTTTACCTTTAAAGCCGATATCTGGATGACATCAAGTTCAGGTCGATGCTGTCGTATAAGATCCGCCGTTCCAGCCCTGGCTCTTCCAAAACGAAAATCGTATCCCACCACAAGACTTTTCGCTCTCAATCGCCGGGATAAGATTTCATCAATGAAAAATTGAGGAGATATTTGCGCAAACGCTTTTGTAAAGGGCTCAATCACCACAATATCAACCCCAAGTTCAAAAAGAAGGGCTATCTTTTCGTCCCAAGAGACAATCCGAGGCACAGACCGGTTTGGTGACAATAAAGAACGCGGAGAAGGTTCAAAAGTATACACACATGAAGGAAGTTGATTTTGTCTCGCTTCTTCAATGGCGCGTTTGAGGAGCTTTTGATGGCCCAGATGAACCCCGTCAAAATTGCCAATTGTGACAACAGGAGTGGGAACATCCTCTGGAAAGTATTGGCTTCCAGCAATCAAAAGAGACATACCGTCGGACCTATGTGCTAGCGGGAATTGATGTACAGCTGTTCAAGTGCATTTTGAGCATCGGTATGCTCAACCGAAGGCCTTGCAAAATAGTACCCCTGAAGGATGTGGGCACCACATTCTTGTAGGGCTGCCGCTTCTGTTTCAGTTTCGACCCCCTCAGCCACAATCATAGCCTCAGTGGCTTCTGCAAAACGACACAACAGTTCAACCAAGCGCCGTTTACGGGGCGTTGAATCAACATCTCTGATAATTGACATGTCCATTTTGATGTACTTGGGTTTGAGATCTGCCAATACTGACAACGAGCTGTATCCCGCACCAAGGTCATCCACTGCGATCAAAAATCCCATCTCGGTGATCTTATCCAATGTGGTTTCCCAAGAGTCAATGGCTTGCAAGCGACTTCTTTCGGTTATTTCAAGAACAATTCTTTTGGACCAAGGCCTCAAAATGTCCAACCTTTTGCACATTCCTTCACCATCTGCGAGTTCATCTGGATGAATGTTGATAAACAGAGAGAAATCACCTGGCAAACGCTCGAGCCATTTGCGGGCATTGTTAAAGATGATGTTGGACAAATCAGCCAGCTGGTTGTGTTTCTCAGCCGCACGGATCACGGAAAGCGGTCCATCGAGAATGCTGTGCTTGCTTCTTAGGAGGGCTTCAAAAGCCTCTGTTTTTCCACTCTGGCTTGAGATGAGGGGTTGAAGTGCCAACTGGATAAATCCACCGTCAAAACATTCCGCCAACAGTTTTTTTTCTTCATCTCTAGATGCTTCTTGCTGTATTCGAGCAACTTCAACCATTCTTTCTCGGGCATTGAGTGTGTCTTGAACAGCAAGTAACAGTCGGTCAGGCTTGAACGGCTTTTCAATTACCCGTGTCACCTCACCACAATTGACGGCTTCAACGGCCAGAGGCAAATTGAGCATTCCTGTTATCAAAATCCGGAGACAAGCTGGTTGAATCTCACGCAATCTCTGAAGCACTTCAAGTCCATCAAAAAATGGAAGGTTGTAGTCCACAAGTGCCAAATCAAATTTTCTCGATGCTGCCAGATGAAGCGCTTCCTTTCCATGACTTGCCTGAAAGACTTCATGCCCCTGGCGTGTCAAAATTCTAGAGATTTGCTTCCGGATGAGTGGTTCATCATCGACCGTTAAGATTCTAGCCATTGAGAATTCCCGAATTTAAGCTACAACAGAGTATACTTTACTAGATATGATAATCCATCCCATCATAAAAATCATCTCTGGGACCACGGAGCATCGTTCATGCGGATTTTAATAGCAGATAAACTTGCTGAATTTGTTACTCACTCCCTTGAGAGCTTGGGTTTTGCTGTATTTACGGACAGCAGCCTGAAAGCAGATTCCCTACTCGAAGAAATGAAGCGCATCGACCCACACATCTTGATTGTGCGCTCTACTAAGATAAATGCAGCCCATATTAAATGTGGAAGCAACTTAGCCTTGATCATACGAGCCGGTGCAGGTATCAATACCATCGATACCGAAACCGCATCGGACTACGGAATCTATGTGGCCAACTGCCCTGGCCAAAATGCAATTGCCGTTGCCGAACTGGCCCTTGGACATTTAATCAATCTCGATCGCAAGATCTCAGACAATGTCTTTGCGCTCAGGGCTGGTCAATGGAAGAAAAAAGTCTTTACAAAAAATGCCAGAGGCCTGTTTGGAAAAACCATTGCCGTCATCGGAACCGGCTCGTGTGGACAAGAGCTTATACACCGTGTAAAAGCCCTGGGTATGGAAGTAAACGCTTGGTCTCGATCCTTGACCTCACAAAAAGCCGAACAACTCGGTGTTCATTTTGCATCGAGTCCACTCGACGCCTGCAGGGGAGCTGATGCTCTTAGCGTCCATCTCGCCTTTAATTCGTACACCGAAGGGATCATTGGTGAGGCTGAGCTTGAAGCATTGAATCCGGGGGCCTATGTGATCAACACTTCACGGGGTGGCATTATCGATGAAAATGCGCTCAGCAAAGCCATCGAACGAAGAGGTTTACTGGCTGGATTGGATGTTTTTGTTGGAGAGCCTGCAGCAGACGGTCCCTTCCTAAGTCCACTCTCAGCCAATGGATCCGTTTATGGCACCCACCATATCGGAGCAAGTACAGAACAAGCCTCAGATGCAGTGGGCGCAGCAGTAGTCGAAATCATCAGGGTATGGCAGCAAGATGGAATTGTAAAGAATTGCGTCAATTTGGCTGAAAAATCACCCGCAGACCACTTAATCTCAATACGGCATGTAGACAAAGTCGGTGTTTTGGCCTTTATCCTTGAAGCAATCCGTGAGCACAACCACAACATTCAAGAGATGGAAAACATCATCTTTAAAGGTGGAAGGGCAGCGTGTGCACAGATACAAATCGTTGGAAAACCGTCTGAAGAGATGCTTAAAAAGATCAACTCGTCAGATGACATCTTTTCAGTGTCGTACAACTTAATATAGGGTTCAACATGCGAGAACACAATTTTACAGCAGGGCCAGCGGTCCTTCCCATCGAAGTGGTCGAACAGCTACAAAAGGCACTTCCCAACTACAATCAAAGTGGTCTTGGGTTGATGGAAATGTCACATCGCTCAAAAGCATTTGATGACATTATTTTGTCAGCCAAGTCCAGACTGCGAACACTACTCAACATTCCAGAAGAATATTCTGTTTTGTTTTTGCAAGGGGGCGCTTCAATGCAGTTTTATATGAGTGCGCTGAACTTGTTAGGCCCGAGCGATGTTGGAGAATACATTGACACCGGAACATGGTCAACAAAGGCCGTAAAAGAGGCCAAAAGATGCTCAGATTCAAAAGTGATTTGGGCACCAAAAGATAGCTACAACCGAGTTCCCAATCCAAATGAATACACCCCGACAGAAGATGCAGTTTACCTTCATTACACTTCAAACAACACCATTTATGGCACACAGTTTCATGAGCTTCCCAAAGGACAGCGACTTGTGGCAGACCTATCGAGCGATATCTGCTCAAGAACAATCGATGTGGCGGCACATGAACTCATTTATGCAGGTGCGCAAAAAAATCTTGGCCCAAGTGGTGTAACGGTCGTCATACTTTCTCCATGGGCAGTTGAGCGGAGCCGATACATCCATACCATAAGAAGTGGTGGACTACAATCCATGCTCAACTATGGGCTGATGGTCGACAAAGCATCACTCTTTAATACACCCAATACATTTGGAATATATGCATTAGAGGTCATGCTGAAATGGCTCCAAGAATTGGGAGGAGTCTCTGCCATTGCAGAGGTGAACACAGAGAAATCCAATTTGCTTTACCAAGCCTTGGATTCTTCTGATTTCTGGACACCCCATGCTGAACGACAGTCTCGTTCACAAATGAATGTCACCTTTAAAATAAAAAACCCCGACCTTGAGCCAATATTTCTCAAAAAAGCGGCAGCCGAAGGGTTGCATGGCTTAAAGGGACACCGCTCCGTAGGTGGATTAAGGGCAAGCATCTACAACGCTTGCCCATTGTCAAGTGTTCAAGCGCTGGTCAATTTCATGAACAACTTTGAGAAGACCCACGGCTAAGCCACCCCCCTGCGACGGCGAAAAGTTCCGTAAGGGGCCATGATCGCCAAATACAAGTGCACCGCTGTAGAACGCCACTTCTTATTTTGAAAATATAATTTTGCAAATAAGCAGTGGCTTTCTATGTGGGTCAAACTTCTATTTTGAGCCAATTCGTGAAACCGTTCCAAGTACTGCTGAGCCTGGCTCCAATCTCGCTCATCCATGGCAAAGTTGAACTGAGCCTTCAAGATTGCAAGGTGTGCTTTGTGTGTATGTTCGGCGCTAATCATATCCAATTTTTGCCTGCTCAAAAGCATCTTTAACCCGCAAATGCACATCGGAATCAAAATGGCTTTCGAAGCGACCATCAATCACATAGGCTTTGGCCGTAATTTGTATCATCAGACGGGCGTTGGATTGCCCAAGTACGACTTGTTGCATAAATATAGATATGGGCTTGTCGCAGTAGACAAAACGACTTGAGGCCACAGCTTCATTCACGAGAGTCATGGCCAAATGATGATCCTGTTCGGGTCCAATGTAAAAAGTCATGACACAGAGTTGGTCAAGATTACCTGCATTGGCACTGGACACTTTGGCATTTAAGAACTGATTATTGGGGATGGAGATTAAATTGTCGTCCAAATCCACAATTCGGACACTTCTCAGGCCTATTTCGAGAACCTCGCCATAAACCCCGTCAAAGGCTATTCGATCACCAACCTGAAAAGGACGATCAAAAAGAAGGATGATCCCAGACATTAGAGAGGCCACCAAATCTCTTGAAGAAAAGGACAGTGCAAAGACAATCAAACCAACCAGCAGAGAAAGCCCCTGTCCAGACAACTCAAAAATGAAGGAAATGGCTGCAAATAAGGTCAGAATCATTATGAGAAAACGCGAAAATACAGACAATTGCTTGATGATCAACCGTCTTGAACTCCATTTTTCTCCAAGTGAGTCAAGAAAACGTGACAGTAGGCCTGATAAAAACCAACCCACCAAAATGACAATGATCGCTGGGAGCACCCCCCTCAAGTTTAGCTGATTTACCAGCTCTTCAGAACCGCCTGTCAATAAACCGAGTTCCATCATGAAGCCACCAACATGTGCTTCTGCTGAAGTGTTAAGATCACGGAAGGATACCAACCGTAAACAATTTCATAAGTGTCATTTTTGAAAGTCAAAATTCCCTTATTTTCAAGACTATTACAGGAATGGATGATGTCAGCGGGGTCAATATTAAGGGACTGGCTTTGCTCATGCGCAGTCAAACGACCATGGATCAATATAGATGAAAGGATAAACAATTCCGTCAATGGCAGTGTTTCGATAATCTGCAACGGCTTTAACTTAAAAAAGTGAACAGAAAAGGCCCGCTCAGCTTCAGAGTACTCAAGACTTTGTATCCAAATTCGTCTAATTGCACTTGGGTTTTTTATTGAGTTGTCCACCAATAAACGCCAATAAGACTTTCTCAGTTGGTTGAAAAAACCCTCGGTTTTGTAGCGGGTATTGAGTGATGAAAAGTCAACTGTCACATTGTGAGCCTTGGCGCAAGCCTCAGACCAATCAATGCACTTTTGAACAGTCATTTCACCGATGTGGATGGTTGAATAAAACACATCCGTTTTAAACGGTGTCGCCCGAGATCTCAAAAAGTTCCAAGAGTACAAATGAATGCTCACAACCCAACAATGATGATGTGCTGTGGCTTGCATGACTCTGCTGAGCTCGTAAAGTGCATCATAGCCATGCATGCCCCTGAGAAAGAAAAAGTTAAGTCGATCAATGACGATTATGGATGGCTTCATGTCCAATACCGATTGAACCAAGTCTGACTCAGCATTTAGACCTAGACATTGGTTCAACCACTGATGCAAGGCATCTACTTCACAGAGCCTTTGCTTCGGGCTGAGCATTTGTTTGGGATACGGTTCAAAATGAATGTGCTCAAGTAAAGTGGTCTTACCCGCCCCCAAATCTCCAATAATTCCAATGACACCATTGGTTTTGCTCTGCGACCATTGTTCTATTTTTTGATGCACCTTCTGAAGTTCATGGGTCCGTTGATACAACAACTCGGGGTCAGAGAAGACTTTTTGAGCTTCAAGCACAGAAGCTTCTGTGGGGATAAAATTCACATCTGTGTCTGACAGAGACTTCCCAAACCAGCCGGTGCTTTCAATGATCAACAAAGACAAATAAATAAAGACTTGATAGAACAACATTCCAAGACCCACGCAGGACCACATTGTCTTTCTAAGAAGCACATGGGAGAGATGTTGGTCTAGCCAGTGAAAGAAGCGGTTGCCCTCAACCCAATGCTTGGTGTTGCGTTCTGCAGTCTCAGACCACATCCACATCGTTCCAACACAAATGGGTGCAAGACTCAATAGAATCAGAAAGGAGATCAGTTCGCTTAAACGGTCTGCCGACATGATATAAATAATTATGTCATTTAAAAATAAGTAAGTATAAAATACAGTTATAAAATAGAACAGTGTTTGAACAATTTTTCGATTCACCTGCGAATCAGATGCCAAAAGTGCCCGCCAACGCCACAGAATAACCCCCTCTAAAATCAACACCAGCAAGGCGAGCAACGGATACACATCGTGCAAATACAGATAGAGAAAGAAGGCAAAAAGACAATCGATGATGTATGCAGTAGACTGGCTGAAAGTGGCATCTAACTGCTCATCTTCATCCCCCCATCCAATCATCCATTCTGTTTGGACATAGCGCTGAATGGCCTGAATAATCGTCACCCGATTTCGCCTCAGCACAAACCAAGCCCCTAAAATAAATCCAAGCAACCCCAGTTGCCTCAACAATCGGGACAAGATGTCCAATCGAAGAACTTGAGACGGCACAGACTTCAACTTCGAAACCATTTCAGCAAGCCAAAACTCAGCATGAATGGATTGCTCGCTGAACTCTGATGACAACTCAAACCAAAAGTCATCTCTGGCTGATGCGATGGCTGAGGCTGACACCAACCGTGTCAGTGTACGACGCTGTACTTTGATCTGTTCAATGCGACGAAAAATACTGTAGACTTCTTCTTCTCTTGACCGAGTGCTGTCTAAAAGCGCCTGTTCGAGATCGATTTTGGCTTGCTCGATGCTCTGCGCTGATTCAGGAGTCAATAGACCATCTGGGATGGAAACATCTGACGGTGTCTGAATGCGGAAACGCTGCGACTTAACCTCAAGTTCAAGGCGGTCACTTCGTATTAAATTAAGCAGTTCATCTGACCTCAAGTACATCTTGTCAAGTTCTGTTTGACGGTCTGAGCTGAGGCTGGACCGCTTCACTGCAAGACTTAGACCCTCACTGATCACCAGAAGCTCTTGATCATAAAAATCAAGCCGCGCCTGTATCCAAGTTCGAACAGACTGATCTTCACTTCGAATCGTTCGTACTTCTTCTCTAATCTGTATGATGGCGTCTTGAATTTCAGCATCTAACTGTGCTTGCTCTTGCTGCCGCTGAATCCGTGCTTCCTCGAGCGCTTTTTCTGCAAGCAATACCTCCTGCTGGTGGTTTTCTTGAGAGAGTTCCTTCTCTTTTTGGATGAGTACTTTTAATTCCTCAGCCTGGGCAAGCAGCTGATTGCTCAGGTCCAAAAGTTCAACCCGTAGCCAAGAATATTCTTTTTCTAGGGCCTCTATGGATTGGATTTGACTCTGCGTCCGAGTCAATCTGTCTTCGAGTGTCTCATTGGTTTCATTTTCTGTTTCGATTTGAAATTGGTTGCGGAGAGCCTTTAATGCCACCGCATACTCTGATTTGGCATTTTGTATTGTTTCAACAAGGGTTACAGGTTCATCTTCAAAAACCAACGCAGAAATCGAAGCCAACTCGAACGCTGCTCTGTGCTGACGAAGGGTGTCTTTCTGCAAATACAGCTGAAACTGTTCTGAAAACCAACGCTCTAATCGACCTGAATTTCGGCTCATGAGAAATTCCACAAGCTCACGCTCAAGTTCAATTAAAGTCGCCAAGTATTGACCACTGACTCGAAGTGCATTTTGACTCGCCAAAAAATCATCTGAATCGGTATCAGAAAGCGTTTCCAATTTACCCTCAAAATATTGAAAGTCAGCCTCCCAAAGTCCACGGCGTTCTGCCATCTTTAAATCTTTCAGTGTTGTACTCGACATCAATGCAGCATACAGCTGAACAATGGATTGACGCTGTAGTGTGATGTATGCCTGACTGTGCTGAAGGTATTTCTGTTGTACAGATTCGAGTGTAAGTTTCACATCTTGTGTACAATTTAAACATTGTTCAAATTCTTGTTTTAAACCAAGCTTAATTTCATCTTCTTGAATCTGACTGAGAATCGTCCGCAAGAAAACCTTGGAAAGCATTGGCTGGTCGGCCCAATGCGGAAAGGCCTTAAAAAAATCGCCGATTTCTAAATATTGATTGGCTTGACTGACTTTGGTTTGAACTTCAGCATTTTGTGCCGCCCATTTTGGAATGAGGTTTTCAAGGGCATCTAAATTGGCTTGCTGAGGCGAACTGTCTTCAGCCTTTGCGATCATCAATGACAAAAAAACAATGAAAATAAACATTTACCACGCTTCTATTTGCTTCATTAATGCATTTAAGGACGCCAAGGACAGCGGCTTTAATATGGTCAGGTCAAAAACAGAATGATCTTCAAGGACCTTAGACTCAGCAGACATTCCAACAATCAATCCGTTAAACCCTGTTTCCCGCAACTCTTGCGCTAGTTCAACCCCAGACTCTCCAGAGAGAAATACATCCATCAGGATCACATCAATTCCTTCGTCGACTGAACTCTTACACTGCTCGGATGAAAATGCTTTGCTGAACAAAAGCCCTTTTGATTTCATCATCAGTGTTGTGACTTGCATGACGATTGGATCATCCTCTACAACCAACCAATGCCTGCCCTGTGGTTTGATTTCGCGTTTCTGATTTAGGAGCGCATGAAAATGTGAAAAATAAGGATAATCCTGAAGATAATGAACTTCACTTTCGCTCATCCTTAGTACCAATTTCTGATTTATCCAATCAAACTGAGGAAATACAGTTTCTTGTTTGACATCAAGATCAAACCGCTGAATGAGCATGTCGATTTGGATCTGGGCTTCAGAAGACAGATCGGGAGCGATGGAAACAGGGTTGAAGGATGGAGTAAAAGAGGCATTCGATACAAAAGGCACACGGAGTTCAAAAGTACAACGGCCTGGTTCTGGATTCACACAATTGAGTTCAGCACCAGCTTTTTGTGCGATTAAAGCACACAAGAATAGGCCTATTCCATGACCAACTTCTGAGTCACTCTTTGGAGAAAACAACCGTCGTCGCATATCTAAGGAGATTCCATTGCCGTTGTCTCGGATGCCGATGATTAGCACATTGCCATCTATTGAGACATCCATATGCGCCCTTGAGGCTCCCGAATGACTGTCAATGTTCTGTATTAAGTTTCGAATGATTCTGGAGACCACAATATCACACAGTTCAAGCGTCCTTGGCACATTTGGTTGGACCCAAACTTCCAATGGAATGCCATTCTGTGCCCGTATGCTCATCACTTCTTCAAGGATCTTATCAATTTTAACATTACGGATACTCAGATTGCGATCCTCGTCTATGACGCTTTCGACCACCCGAAGCAAGAATGAACTCGACAACTGTATCTGATTGACCAACGCATCGTCATATTGTTTTGATTTGGACAATTGGTCCGCCAACTGCGCAATGTTTGCTATGGCAGAACGAAGTTCATGAGAAATACTTGCAAATTGAAAGGATTTTGACATCAGCTCGATTTGCGTGACCGATCATGGAGAGTCCATGCGGCAACCACTCGATTTCGTCCCATTTCTTTGGCCACATAAAGTGCCTTGTCAGCGCGTTGTAGGCTCTGTTGAGTGGTTCCGTCTTTGCTGTCCCAACGCACCGCAACGCCAATGCTACAGGACACAGGTATGACCTGATCGCCATTGGTCACGGGAGCTCGATTGACTGCTGATCGTATTCGCTCTGCAATGCGAAGAAGTTCTTCTCCCGCACAGCTCGGAACCACCGCCATAAACTCCTCACCCCCAAACCGACCAACTGTGTCTGAAGTTCTAATGCTGACCATCATCCGTTTGGCCACTTCTTGAAGCACGGCATCTCCACCATCATGTCCGTATGTATCATTGATCTGCTTAAAAAAGTCCAAATCGATCATCATCACCCCTAGGGGTTGATCTCGCTGAACACAAATACTGGCATTGCGCTCGAGTGATTTTAAGATTGATCGACGGTTGGGAAGACTGGTGAGGGGATCACGGTTGGCTTGGTTCCAAAGATTTTCCTGAACCACCCGTTGCCGAACCTGACTTTCCATTACCCGTCGGGCAGCTTCAAGTTGAACCCGAAGCCGGACGAGATTTAAAGGGGCAAAAAGATAGGCATCTGCACCACAGTATAATCCAAAAATATCGGCTTCCTTCTCGTCTTCTTCCGCACCAAATAAAATCAAATACTGATACACCGACTCTGCGCGCTTTCGCATCCGTTCAATCACCTCAGAACCAGACAAGGCCGTCAACTCTTCATCAAGCAGGGCTATTTCTGGACCTTCATTGGTATCTTGAAGAACCGTGAGCGCTTGGTTTCCATCCGATGCACGAGTAACTTGGAACCCCCATGAAGCCAAAATGGGATCCAACTGATCAAAAGGTCCCTTACGGCTGGTGGCAACAAGTATTTGCATCTGATATTTCTCCAATAAAACAAGACTGCTTGTATCATATCCAATTCAGAGTTCTTTTTCTTGTACGGTTCCAAAAGAAGGCAGAACATCAATGCGTCCAAAGTCTGGCGCATCAGGAAAGCGAGTGATGTGCCCTTCGACTTTTACACCCATTATCTTCGATTCCCAATCAAGCAAGTTCCCATTGCTGTCCCAGATAGCCACCAGATCTCCTTTGTCGCCTTTGAACACATACCGATTTCCGATGACCGTCTCCCCATTTCGATTAATGTCGACTTCTGTACCTTCAGACCATTGGCCTACCCAACGCTCTCCAGCCTCGGTCAAGAAGATCCCTTGTTCTCGACCATTCCACCACGAAGCCATCTGCTCTGGATCAAACAATGAAAGCGATACATTGGTTAATTCTGAGGGCCGATATTCTGATCGTTGAAGGCCGTCTGTGGTTATTTCACTCACCATCCATCGACCAGAAGACAAGCGTCGACCCTGCAGTTCAAGCGAATCATCATTGAGTCCAATAACAGAGACAAATTGGTGGGATGTGGGAGAAAGTTGGGCGGTAACTCGATTGCGATATTTCTGAGGCATACCAGCAATTGTCGCATCTATTTCAGTCCAAGATTCAATGGTTTTTCCACCCTGAGGTTGAAACTCAGAAGGAGCTGTGTAGCGAATAACAACAGTGCGTTCACCCACTTTTTTTCCGTTTAAACGAATGGTGTAGCTCAACTCTTGGTTCCCAGAAGCCGCCCAAGCGCTCATAAAAAGATGTATCATAGCAATGAAGAACACGGTTACTCCTTATAGATGTATGACAGTTGACACAATTACACCCTATATAATCGGCTATTAAGGTAATTCATTCCGTTTTAATCGATGCCTAAATTACCACAAGAAATTCAGAAAATAAAATCTCGAAGAGCACTCGAAGTCGGCTGCCGATACAGGCAAGGTGGTCCCAGGGTTGGTTTACTCTACCCAAGCCCTTACCGAGCAGCCATGTCCTCCTTGGGATACCAATGGATGCTTTCTATTTTACAAGATGCTGGCTTCTCTGCTGAGCGCATCATCCTTCCAGACAACATCAAAGCTTGGACACAAAGCAGAAGCCCGTTGCTGAGCTATGAGAGCCTCACACCACTGTCCCACTTTCCAATCATTGCGGTTTCCTTGGCATATGAGCTTGAGCTGGCAGGTCTGATCCAAGCCCTTGAAGCATCCGGTATTCCAGCACTTAGAGCCCATCGAGGCCCAAAAGATCCGCTTATACTCTTGGGTGGACCGCTGACTTTTTCAAATCCCATTCCAGCAGCACCTTTTGTAGATGCCATCCTGCTCGGTGAAGCTGAGGAAACCATTGTCCCAGCCATCACTGCTTCCTTTGAATGCCATCGGTCTGAATGGTTAAAAACCATTGCCGCTCTGCCAGGTGGCTATGTACCAGAACTTCATGGCGATCATCTACCAAACATCGCAAAATCGTCCGATGTCCTTTTGCCCGCTCGCTCTCATATCATTTCACCAGATGCCGAACTTCGAAATATGTTCCTCATAGAGGACGAACGGGGATGCCACAGGAGTTGCTCTTTCTGCGTGATGCGACGCTCAACCAATGGTGGGATGCGACTGGTTACACCCGAAACCATCCTCTCATATGTCCCTGAGCATGCACAGAAAGTAGGGCTTGTGGGGGCAGCCATCAGTGATCATCCGAAACTGGTCAACCTCCTTGAACAAATTGTCGCAAGTGGCAGAGAAGTTGGTGTCAGTTCATTACGGGCCGATCGAATTGCCCGTAAGCCGGACATTGCACGGCTTCTTAGAGCAGGAGGCTACCAAACACTGACTGTCGCATCGGATGCGGCAAGCCAACGGTTGAGACGAACCATCTCAAAGGGCACTTTAGAAAAACATTTGGTCGCATGTGCAGAACAAGCTGCGTTGCACAAATACAGAACCTTAAAAGTCTACATGATGGTTGGTCTACCAGATGAAAGGGAAGAAGACATCGAAGAACTGATCCGATTCACAGTTGAATTGTCTCAAATCCACAATGTTGCATTGGGAATAGCCCCATTTGTCGCAAAGAAAAATACACCAATGGATGGGCTCCCATTCGCAGGTATCAAAATGGTTAATCGCCATCTAAAACTGCTTGAAAAAGGGCTCAAGCAAACCAAAGGAAGGGCAAGCATCCGCCCCACTTCAGCCAAATGGGCATGGGTTGAATATGTGCTCGCCCAAGGTGGGGTGCATGCGGGTCGAGCTGTGTACGAAGCCGTTAAAGCAGGCGGCGGATTTGCCGACTACAAGCGCGCATTTTCAAGCCTTGATGAGACCCAACAAAGACCGTGGGCAAAAGTTCAGCCGATGATGATCCATCAATAATTTGAAACAATTCCTTGAAACTCATAGCCAGGCATTGAGTCTGATTTGAAGAGGTCATCCACTGAACCATCCACTGAACGAGCCCGCCAAACCGTATGATAGGTGGCAGCATTGGCGGTGATGTAAAACTCTTCGTAGTCTCCATTTGTGGTCATGTGCCAAGGGAAAATATTCGCTCTCGTCCAAGCCAACTGTTCGACCCAATCCCCTTGTGTCAGATTGAAACGACGAATACTGACATCTCCGGTATTTCCATCAAAAACCAAGGAATACCAACCACCACCATCCATTGCAGCCCCTGCGTAGGCATAAAGACCATCCCAATTTTCAACATCGGCTTTTTTATGGAATGTCAGACCTTCTGTTTCATTGTATGTGGCGAACCCGCCATATAGGCCGAACAAGCCCACTTCATGGGTTCTAAGATCCAATGCCAAACTCCAAACGGTAATGTCGTAACTTTCTGGATCAATAGACCACTCAGCTTTGGTTTCCACTTGACCATCAGGATAGACGGCGATCAAAGCGGACTCCCTAGAAGCCAAATAATAACCGTCAGGATGGGCCAAAACCCCCCTGACAACCGGATTATCATCTTCTGCAAAATCCACAAGCATGCTGCAATCACCGCTCTGGGAGACTGAAGTGACATTGGTCATGCCACTAATGACCCAGCCCTCTTGAAGGCCATGATCAAGATAGGTGGGAATGCATTCCTCACTAAGGGTCACCTCATTGGTGATATTGCCAATGATATCGACGGTGACAATGCTGCTGCGACCAGAGGGATTGATTCGAGACACATCGACACCCGACCATTGCTCGTCAATGCGACCATCGCAGTCGTTGTCGATGCCATCGCCAACTTCTTCATCCATCGCAGGATTTGTCCATGGATCCGCATCATTGCAATCTCCATCTTCAACAGTAAACCCATCCC
>JAYYJC010000238.1:0-10000 GCA_036146655.1 Myxococcota bacterium
CACCGACGCCGCCGTCACCACCTGCACCCCCATCACCAGAGCACCATGCAGAAGAGGTTACTGACCCCCCAAAGCCACCCTGACCTCCGAGACCTCCCAGACCACCGTCGCCGCCGTCACCACCATTTCCACCGTCACCAGCAGTGATTTCATTGTCGATGAAAATAGGCAGAGTGGAACAAGTTGCTGTGCATTTGTAAATCACACCAAAGGACGAACCACCACCCGTTCCCGCCTGACCACCGGTTCCAAGGCACCCACCTGCACCACCGCCACCGCCGGTGCCACTTCCGTGATTGGTGCCACAACCGCTGCTGTAACCACCTGACCCTGCACCACCGCCGCCACCACCAGAACCATCCGTCCCATCTAGACCGTCGACTCCGTTGGTGGTTATCCAAGTACTTCCCAAGAGGTAACCACTGCTGCTGGCACCCGAACCGCCGCCACCTTGAGCGCCATCACCACCGTTGGTTCCGGCGTCTCCAGAACCATCACAGCTGGTATCTAGAAAACAAGATCCACACCCGTACCAACTAAACATCGCACTGTCGCAGGCACCGACTCCACCAAGACCGGGAGATGTACCACTTCCGTTCGAACCGTACGGCTGGGTATTGCTACTGATCGGATTGCCATTGTACTGAGCAAAGGGACATGCCCCTTCGGCACCGTTTCCGCCATTTGAATTTGTGGAGCATGCATTTCCTCCAGCGGCACCACCAAACCGTGTGCTTGAACAACTTGTCAAGGCTGAATCTAAGCCATTGCCACCGTCACCACCATTGCTCCCATTTGCTCCCCCATCTCCATCAATGCCCACTTCAGCATCATCAGCACCAATTGTATTTTCAGTAAAAACAAGGCCATCACTGCAGTCTTCAAGGTAAACAGCTATCGCTGAACTGCCATTAGATCCAACGGTGGGAGACCAGATTTGAAAACCATCGACTTCAGTCGCTGTTGAAATATCAAAACCCTGCATGGTGGGTGTGGTACCATCCCCCATAATAATGGAAGGATTGGTGGAAAGACTTCGAGAGTCAAAACTGGAGTCCATGCTGCCAAGGAGAACCAGACCATCCGCAAGAATTATATTTTCGTTATAGGTTCCACTTTCAACGAGAACATAGGTTTTTGAAGTGTTGACTGCCAGCTGGATGGCAGCCTGTATGCCAGTAATGGGATCATTCACAGTGCCGGACCCATTTAGAGAACCCCCTACACTGACATGTATGGCATCGTTGTGGTCGCCGTCTCCACCATCACAATTGGCATCCAACCCGTCAAAAGGGGCATCGTCACTCGATAGAAAAAGACATTCACAGCCATCACTGCTGTCTGAATTGGCATCAAAATAACCGGCATCACACGCAAAGTTACAAGCCGGAGTAGGCAGCGTGGTGTCGCAGTTTGATGTGGCATTAAGATACCCTTGATTGGTGCAATCATTCCCACAAAAACCACAATTGTGTAGGTCAGTGTAAACTGAGCCAGTCATGAACTCAGCATCAGCGGCACCATCACAATCATCGTCAAGCCCATTGCAAATCTCAAGACCATCTGGATTAATGACAATACTGCTGTCATCGCAGTCGCTGTCATTGTCAATGTGTGCAAAGGGGGCTGCACACGCATCAGCTGAAATGTTCGGATCCCCATAGCCATCTTGATCAAGGTCTGCGTAGTAGGTGGTTGTCACGCCTTCGTCCACCGCCCCATCACAGTTGTTATCCAAACCATCACAGGTTTCAAATTGATTGGGATTCATGGCCGCCGTTGTATCATCACAGTCGTTGTCACAAGTGCTAAAGCCATCACCATCGACATCTGCGGGATTGAGACTCGAATTTGAATCATTGCAATCCGTTGAGTCAGTGGTGTACCCCATTGGGGGACTGCACGCCTCAGTTGTTTCCTGAGGGTTTCCAAAGCCATCTGAATCAAAATCAGCGTAATAGGTATTGGTCACGGCTTCATCAGTATTCCCATCACAATTGTTATCGAGTCCATCACAGACTTCAAATTGGTTCGGACTGATGCTCGAGTCGGAATCGTTGCAGTCGTTGTCGCAGGTGCTGAATCCATCTCCATCCAAATCTGCGGGATTGAGACTCGAATTTGAGTCATCACAGTCATCGGCATTGTCAATATAGGCAAATGGCAATGCGCAGCCTTCTTGGCTGACATTGGGATCGCCATAACCATCCTGGTCAAGATCTGCATAAAATGTGCGTTGCACCAACTCATCGACATCGCCATCACAATCATTGTCAACACCATCACAGGTTTCAAATTGATTGGGGTTAACGGTGGCTTCAGCATCATTGCAGTCATTGTCACAAGTGCTAAAACCATCTTCATCTGCGTCAGCTGGATTTAAAGTGGAATCTGAGTCATTGCAATCGTCCGAGTTGTCCGTATATGCAAATGGAGGCGTGCAGGCATTGGTGCTTACATTTGGATCGCCAAAACCATCTTGATCAAGGTCCGCATAGTACACATTGGTTACGCCTTCATCAATGGTACCATCACAATTGTTGTCCATCAGGTCGCAAATCTCAAACTGATTTGGATTGACCGTTATCTCACTGTCGTTGCAGTCAGAATTATCTGTGACATAGCCACTGATTGGAAAACAGGCCTCTGCTTGCAGTAGCGGATCTCCAAAGCCATCCCCATCTGAATCGATAAAATAAAGATTTTTTAAGCCCTCATCGATCTCCCCATCACAATTGTTGTCAATGTCATCGCAGGTTTCGGTGGCATTGGGACTAATGGTGGGGTCGTTGTCATCACAATCCAGTGCGTTTTGAACGTATCCATCGGTGTTGTCACATCCATCCATTGGTGCATTGATATCCCCAAAACCATCAGCATCGACATCGGCATAGACCATTCCGCCTGTGCCTTCATCCGTTTGACCATTACAATCGTTGTCAAGACCATCACAAATCTCAGTATTTCCAGGAAAAACAGTCTCATTCGAGTCGTCGCAGTCATTTCCATTCGGCACATAGCCCACAGGGAGCGTACAGGCTTCCAGCGTGCGGTCATCGTCTCCGAACCCGTCTTCATCGTAATCCAAATAATAAACGGTCAGGACGCCTTCATCGACCACACCATCACAATTGTTGTCAATGCCATCACACAGTTCTTCTGCGCTGATGTTCACTGCAGAATTATTTTCATCACAGTCGTCGGCAAGTGTATATCCATCGCCATCGTTGTCCATGAGACTGACCCCCTCATCGACTTCCAAAACCAATTTTTCATCCGAATTACAGGCCCAAACCCAACACACACATGCAAATAGCCATCGCATAGTTTTACCCCAGCACAAAGTTTGGACTCAGTATACCAAAAAAATGGCCTCCTTTGATACAAATTGAAGCGAAGAAAGAGCGCAATCCAAACGGTCTTAACCCCATGGATATGCGATACAAGTTCACAACGGTGCTCAGGTCAGAAGACACAACAAACAGCTATTTGTTACGGTTGTATTACCAGATTTTTTAGAAATTGAATGAGCGCCTCTGGTTCATTTGATGTGGCGTTTTGATAGGCGTCTCTAGCCAACTGACCTTCTCCCCAGTGCCACCGAATGGCCTCATCTAAAGTTCTAGCACGGCCGTCGTGAAGATAACTTGCAACCGGGCTGCTGGTTCAGGTTAGGACCCTCAAATCCTCCTGTCACACACGGGCCCAATCCAATTCTCCATAGCGGAGGAGTCCGCCATTCTGATCCCAATGCATCCCCATCAGCCAAAGTATCGGCCAATTCTGGGCCCATATCATGCAACAGCAAATCGGTATACGGATAAATGGTTTGTTCAATTCCTACCAGTTTTGATCACCATTGTCGCCGCTGGCCCCGTCACCACCGTCATTGGCACTCGAACCGCCTCGGCCACCACGGCCGCCCAAACCTGGCAAACCGGCATCGAGATCGTTGTCTAGGCTGACCCAGAAGGGATCTGGGGTCACACCAATGGCATATACCGCAAAAGAGTTACCTCCCGCACCGCCACCGGCGCCACCACCGTCACCACCGATGCCACCGTTTCCACCAGCACCCCCGTCTTCAGCACACCAAGCCCCAGAGGACACCACGCCACCGATACCGCCATCTCCACCAAGACCACCAAGACCGCCATCGCCACCGTCGCCGCCATTACCGCCATCACCTGCGGTGATCTCGTTGTTTATAAAAATCGGTAAAGTGGGACAGTTAGAGGTGCACTTGTAAACCACACCAAAAGCAGAACCGCCACCCGTTCCCAGTTGACCGCCAGAACCAGAACAGCCACCTGAGCCGCCACCGCCACCACCGGAACCACTGTGCGAACTGCCACATCCATCAGATTGACCACCGGAACCCGCACCACCGCCTCCACCACCAGAACCGTTAATGCCATCGGCACCATTGCTTCCGTTGATGGTAACCCACTGCGTTCCAGCCAAATATCCTGAGCTGGAAGCACCAGAGCCGCCAGAGCCATCGGCACCGTTGCTGCCATTGTTCCCAATGCCACCTGTGGCGGTACAACTCGTATCAAGGTAGCACAGATTGCAATTGTAATACGGCGGCTCATAGGCACTGAATAGATTGTGACAGGTACCAGCACCACCCGCTCCTGGCAAGGGACCATACCCACTTGAACCGCTGGGTTGGTAGCTTCCGTAACTCGGACAGCTGGTGTTGGCGCCGGAACCCCCACTGGTGTTCATTCCGTCACAGGTGTTGCTGCCACCACTGCCACCAATTGCACTGCTGCTGCAGTTGGTCAACTGACTGTTGGCACCAGGGCTTCCGTCTGGACCATCTAGACCATCTATGCCAATGCTTCCATCCTCACCTGGGTTTGCGTCATCCGCCCCGATGAGATTCTCGGTCAAGACCAATGCGTCCGTACAGTCCTGAAGATAGAGCGCAATCGCCGATGCCCCTGAACCACCGCTGTTTGGCGACCAGATCTGAAAGCCGTCAACTTCCGTTGCTGCGACAATGTTGGTGGCTTGTACTGCAGGAGAAGCACCATCGCCCATGATGATGCTCTTGCTTGTCGCAACGCTTCGGGTATTGAAACCAGGGTCCATGCTGCCAAGTAAAATCAGCCCCTCTGAAACCGTGATATTTTCTGAATACGTCCCGCTTTCAACAAGAACATAGCTCATGCCGCTGCTGGCAGCGAGCTGAATGGCAGACTGGATGGAGTCGATTGGATCAGACAAAGTACCAGCACCATTCGACGAACCACCAACGCTGACATGAACGGCGTCGTTGTGGTCACCATCTCCACCATCGCAGTTGGCGTCTATCCCATCAAAGGGGGCGTCATCACTCGATAGAAATAAGCATTCACAACCATCACTGCTGTCTTGGTTTGCGTCTATAAAACCGGCATCACAACTAAAGCTACATTCAGGGATAGGCGGTGTTGAGTCACAGCTTGGGGTGGCATTGAGATAACCCTGATTGGCACAATCGTTTCCGCATGAACCACAATTGTGCAGATCGGTATAGACCAAGCCAGTCATAAACTCTGCATCAACTGCTCCATCACAATCATCGTCAATCCCATTGCATATTTCGACACCATCTGGATTGACACTGCTAAGCCCGTCATTACAGTCACTTCCATTGCTGGTATGGGCAAAAGGCTCCGTACAAGCATCCGCCGTGATGTTGGGATCCCCATATCCGTCTTGATCGAGATCGGCATAATAAGTCGTGGTCACACCCTCATCCACAGTACCATCACAGTTGTTGTCGAGAAGGTCACAGATTTCAAATTGGTTGGGATTGACACTCATCTCTAAGTCATTGCAATCAGTGTTGTCAGTCACATAGCCACTGATTGGAAAGCATGCCTCAGCTTGAGACAACGGATCGCCGTAACCATCTCCATCACTGTCGACAAAATAAAGGTTGCGAAGTCCCTCGTCGATTACGCCATCACAGTTGTTGTCAACATCATCACAGACTTCAAGTGAATTGGGATTAATGGTTGGGTTTAAGTCGTCACAATCTAGTCCGTTTTGCACATAACCATCGGTATTGTCACAGCCATCAAGTGTATTGTTTGGATCTCCAAATCCATCACCATCGACATCGGCATAAACAAGTCCGCCAGTACCCTCGTCTATTTCACTGTTACAATCATTGTCTAGGCCATCACATATCTCAGCATTCCCCGGAAAAACAGTGGGCTCGGAGTCATCGCAATCATTTCCATTCGGCACATACCCCGCAGGAAGCGAACACGCTTCAAGGGTTCTGTTGTCATCTCCAAAGCCGTCTTCGTCATAATCCAGATAATAAGTGGCCAAAACGCCTTCATCCACGATCCCGTCGCAGTTGTTGTCAATACCATCACACAGTTCTTCGGCACTAATGTTGACTGACGGATTATTTTCGTCGCAATCAACCGCAAGAACATAGCCATCTCCGTCATTGTCTTGAAGGGTTGCGCCCTCATCGATTTCTAAAACCGTTTTGCCACCAGTGCTGCACCCAAACATAAAAAGGGAAAAGGCAATCCACCATTTCATCGTCCACCTCAATAATACGAATGACATCAGTATATCAAACTTTGAGGGGCATCTGCTCTTATTCAGGCTTGAGTAAGAGCAAAGAGAATGCCCATTTAGGAGTGGTGGCTTTTGTCAGGCTGAACAGCAAAAGGCACTTCGATTCCATATTGCCGAGCCAACTTTAACCGTTGCAGTGTCAGCGCACCATGAAGCAAGCACTTGGCCATGACATCCACCCGTCGAATGGATTGCGGCTCCAGCCAACTGCCTTTGACCCATGCATTAAAAGCACCCATTGAAGGGCCACACCAAATCTGGTAGTCTTTTGCACGGTCCGCATCTCCCAAACGGGCCCAACGTGAACTCATGCCGAGATACCACCGAAAGCAAAGCGCCATCTGATGCTTCAAATCCGTCTCTGCGCGTTCTACCTGACGGGGATCTCGATTTTGCCAATAGGCCTTGGTTTGGTTCCAAAGCTCATCGTAGTTTTTCTGGAAGACGGTCTTTTCAATTTTTAATCGCTCTGCTTCTGGAACATCAGACCATCGACTGTAACGCTGATACAAACTGCGAAGTTTATTGGAACGCTGAGCATACATGCTGCCACGGCCCAAGACTTGAACATGGGCACCCATTTCAAACATATCGGGTGCTGCACCCATGGCACAATCTGCAATGCCGGCCTTACACAACAAAGCCTTCACGGGTTCACTGGTCCCTGCTTCTATGGATGACTGGTTGATGGAACCCGTCAACACATAGTCCGCACCCATATCAAATGCTGCCAAAAGCGAGTAAGGATCACCAATGCCCCCTGCAGCACCCAGACGAATGGTGCGCTCATAACCATGCGCTTGAGTGACCTCTTCTCGTATTCGATGCATGGTGGGAAGCAACACAGGAAACGGACGACGATCAGTGTGCCCGCCTGAATCGGCTTCAATGGTGACATCTTCGGCCATTGGGATTTGAGCGGCCAACTCAGCTTGAGCGTCATTGATGTGTCCAAGTGCCACCAGACGCTGCAGCATTTTTGACGGTGGCGGTTCCATGAAACGACGGGCTACAGAGGGATGGGAGCACTTCGCAAAGACCTGGTTTGGACAAAATATTTTTCCTTGAACCAGCTGTATGCCATGTACTCGGTACCGAACAAGCGGAAGCGAAAGCCTAACATAGGCCGATGCCGATACACGGGTGATTTTGTGTTTCAAAAAGAGCGACACAGTCTGGTCTTCTATGGCAGGTTCATTGGGGTTGCTCAAAAGATTGAAACCATAGGGAGTCGACAGATCTTGAAGTTCAAGAATGGCCTGCTCGATGGTCTTTACTTCAAGTCCACCCGTTCCAAAAAAGGCCAACATCCCTGCCTGACTCATGGCTCGGACCAGGGCTGTGGATGCAATCCCGCCAGCCATTGCACCCGCCACATAAGGGGCCTTTACCTGATGGGCCTGACAGAAAGCGGCACCCAAATCACGAAATGTCCGGCTTGGGAGAACAAACTCAGGACGTGCAATGGATTGGTCATAAATCTGACCCGCTTGAAGATAAAGAGTCCGACTGGGGTCCCAAAGCGCTATCTGCCCCAAAGCAGGTGGCAGTGCCTTGGGCTTTTCATCACTGAGATCACGAGACTTTACTGGGGATTTAGATTGGGGAGCTGCCGTCTGAGAATCTTCTGAAATAGGAATATGCGCCACTGCCGGTGGCTGGTTTTCTATATAAGTATGAATTTCAATTTGATTGTTACTGCGGAACAATAAAATGGTGTGCCCTTCATCGTTGAGTTCGAGCTTAATGCGATCTTTCAAGACCCCAAACAAGGGCTGAAGACCATACATGTCAATGGCATCGGCCAGACCACCGCTGTGCCCTTCGTAACGCTGAATGATTTTATCATTGTAATAAACAACGGCTTGGGCTGGCTGATAGGGTCTCAGCACAGCTTCTAAATCAGTAATCATGGCTCCCCCAGCAGTTCAAATAACGGGTCATAATCGGATTTGCACACGGAATGGAATTACAAAAATTTGTGAACTAGGCCTCTGATGGATTAAAATGTCCGTATTCGAAGCCACTTTACCGTAAATATCCCACACATCGGTCAACGGTGGCCAAAAAATTGGTTATCATAAACTAATCCTCCTTCTTCGTCATCTTCTTTTCCTTCGCCGCTAAACAGGCAGACACCTCCTCACCCACTCTCCAAATCATGAACATTAACTCGTCTATTCCCGTTGGGATACTGGGCGCCACCGGTATGGTGGGCCAGCGACTGCTCCAGCTGTTGGATTCACATCCTTATTTTGAGCCAGTATTTCTTGCGGCCTCCCGCCGTTCTGCTGGAAAGACCTATGCAGAAGCATGCAATTGGCGATTGACCGGTGGGGTTGCGCCGCGTTTTGCAAAACAAATGCTCTACGAATGTGACCCCAACCTCCTGCCAGAATCGGTTAAAATCGTTTTTTCTGCATTGGATGGATCGGTAGCTGGTCCAATTGAAGTCGCATTTAAAAATGCTGGATGCTTTGTCATCAGCAATGCATCTGCGTGGCGGATGTCTCCTGAAGTTCCCCTCATTATTCCAGAAATCAATGCATCTGCGATGGCGCTCCTGGGAGAAAAACCACAATCAGGAATCATTGCAAACCCCAACTGCTGTGTCATCCCACTTTGTCTTGCACTGGCCCCCCTGCATGATGCTTTTGGAGTTGAAGCGGCCATTGTCAGCACCTATCAGGCCGTATCCGGTGCAGGCTACCCTGGAGAGTCAGCCTGGGACATGGTGGGAACCGTACACCCACACGCCGGAAACGAAGAAATCAAATTGGCCGAAGAGCCGCCTAAAATATTCTCAACAGACATCGATATTTCAGCCAGATGTGTCCGTGTTCCTGTTGCTGATGGACATTTGTTGGGGATCAACCTCAAGCTTAGTCAGCAGATAACCCCCAAAGAGGCCTTGAATTGCCTGGCCAGCTGGCGGCCAAAAATTCCACCCCTCCCCTCATCACCTGAACCTGTTCTCCAACTCATGACTCAGCGAGACCGTCCATCTCCAAGGTTTGACATTCATGCGGGAGCCGGCATGGCTGTGAGCATTGGGCGGGTTGAAAAATGCCCAATCATGGGACTCAAACTGTTTGCGCTCGGACACAATACCATTCGAGGTGCAGCGGGTGCAGCCATCATCAACGGTGAGTTGCTTATTCAAACGATCCTGCAGGAGCAAAGTCAATGAATGACATTGAATCCATTCCACTCCACGAAGCAGCCCGATATCGGTATTTGTCCTATGCCATGTCGGTCATTACCTCACGAGCTCTCCCAGATGTTCGAGACGGTTTAAAGCCGGTACAGCGGCGTATTTTATATGCCATGTACCATAACCTAAAGCTTCAGCCACAAGGCCGATACCGCAAATCGGCTGCCGTTGTGGGTGAAGTCATGGCAAAGT